>JBOGFO010000304.1:0-10823 GCA_050743445.1 Acidimicrobiia bacterium | reverse complement strand
CTTCTTGCCGTCGCCATCCTTCTCGCCGTCGCCATCCTTCTTGCCGTCGCCATCCTTCCTGCCGTCGCCGTCCTTCTTCCCGTCGCCCTCCTTCTTCGCGGCATCGTCCTTCCTGCCGTCGCCGTCCTTCTTCCCGTCGCCCTCCTTCTTCGCGGCGTCGTCCTTCCTGCCGTCGCCCTTCCTGCCACCACCGGCCTGGTCCGGCCCACCCACGTTCTCGGCGTCGGGAGCGTCGACGGAGTCATCACGGTCGGCTGGGGAACCACCACCAGAGTCACCCGACTCGTCGCCCGAGTCGCCGGAACCACCATCGCCATGCCGGGAACCTTTGTCCGAATCCTTGGAGTCGTCGTGGTGGGAATCATCACGGTCATCGCCATGCCGAGAACCACGGTCCGAATCCTTGGAGTCGTCGTGGTGGGAATCATCACGGTCATCGCCGTGCCGGTCGCCGTGATCTGTGCCCCGCGAGAAGGCGTGGATCGGCCGTGAGTCTTCAGGGGACATCGTTGACCAGCCCGACCCTGCAATCAGCAGAGCCGCCCAGGCCAGGCTCAGTCGCACCCCGCGCACGACCTTGGTGACCATCGCGTCCTGCTCCCCTCGCCCCGGTGGCCTGCCTCAGGCCCTCCACCGAAAGCGATCACTTATGGAGCACTTCTCTAAAGTTAGCGATAGGTTAACATGGACCTCATCATCCTCAAAGGGTGAATCGCTCCACGGGGCTGTCCTGAGCCGGTGCCCTCGGAGGTCCCGCCCTAGGCTCTCCGCCCATGGATGTGAAGGACGTCGCCCGCTCCGTCGTCGACAACTCCCGCGACGATCTCATCGCCCTCTCCCACCGCCTCCACGCCAATCCCGAGATCAAATGGGAAGAGGTGCGGTCCTCCGCCTGGGTGGCCGGGGCGCTCTCCGACGGCGGGTTCGCGGTCGAGACGGGGGTCTGCGACCTGCCCACCGCCTTCTCGGCCACGGCCGGTTCAGGGCCGCTCCACGTCGCCATCTGCGCCGAGTACGACGCTCTCCCCGAGATCGGCCACGCCTGCGGTCACAACATCATCGCTGCCACCGCGGTAGGGGCCGGCCTGGCCCTAGCCGCCGTCGCCGACGAAGTCGGCCTCACCGTGCACGTCATCGGGACACCCGCCGAGGAGGGCGGCGGCGGCAAGATCCTCATGCTCGAGCGGGGCGCCTTCGACGGCACCCACCTGGCCATGATGACCCACCCCGCCCCCATGGACATGCCCGCCTGGCCCATGGTGGCGGCCCAGCAGTTCCGCATCCGCTACACCGGCAAGGAAGCGCACGCCGCCGCCTACCCCGAGCTGGGCATCAACGCCCTCGACGCCCTCACCGTCGCCCAGGTGGGCATTGGCCTGTTGCGCCAGCACACCCATCACCTCGACAAGGTGCACGGCATCATCACCCACGGCGGCGACGCCCCCAACGTGGTGCCCGCCCGCACCGAAGGGGAGTACATGGTGCGGGGCCGGGACGTGGCCGCCCTCCTCGTCATGCGGGACAAGGTGCTGCGCTGCTTCGAGGCCGGGGCACTGGCCACCGGTTGCACGCTCGACGTATATCCCCGCCACGAGCCCTACGCCGAGATGCATCCCGACCCCGACCTGGTGGCCGCCTACCGGCGCAACGCCGAGGTCCTGGGCCGCCCGTGCGAGGACCCGACGGGGACCCGCTCGGGAGCCGGGTCGACCGACATGGGCAACGTGTCCCTGGCCGTGCCTTCCATCCACCCCGCCATCGGGATCGACTCGCTACCGGCGGTCAATCACCAGCCCGAGTTCACCGCTGCCGCCGCCACCCCGGCCGCCGACCAGGCCCTCTACGACGGTGCGGTCGCCCTGGCCTGGACCGCCATCGACGCCGCCACCGACGACGCCGTGCGGACCCGGTTGCTCAAGCGCTCCACCTGACGCCAACCCAGGAACCTGGCATGCGGATTGCGCGGTCAGTGGAAAACGGCATACCAAGAAACGACGAGCCGATTGCGGTCTGAGCGCCGGACCGGCTCCCAGACGTCGAGGACGTCGGACACGGGCACGAAGGTGTCGGCGCCGCCGGTGAAGACCCAGACCGTGGCGGTCCCGGGACGGCCGGCGGAGATCAGCTGGCAGTGGTCGATGCGGGCGCCACCGGCAAGGGCCAGGGAGACGTGACGGCCTTCGAGGGAACGCAGTCGGGATGTCGTGTGGAAAGCTGACATGCGTACTCCTTCGCCGTGGTTCCCAACGGAACCTAAAGACGGCGCCCAGCGCCTCCCGGCAATGCGGCGGCCATCCTGCTCGTCGTCACCATCCCGGCGGCGGCCGTCGTCCTCTCCCGGCTCCCGGCGGTGCCGGCCCGTAGACTCCCGGCCTCGGAACCGGTATGAGAGCGGACACCGTGGAGACTCCCGTGACGACCCCCCCTGCAAACGCTGCGAACGGAAACCGCCCCGTGGAGCTCCCCGAGCGCCCGTCGCTCGACGGGCTCGAGTCCCGCTGGGCGGAGTGGTGGGAAGCACAGGGGACCTACCGCTTCGACCGGGGCGCATCCCGCTCCAGCGTCTATGCCATCGACACGCCGCCGCCCACGGTCAGCGGAGTCCTGCACATGGGCCACGTGTTCTCCTACACCCACACCGACGTGCTGGCGCGGTTCATGCGGATGCGGGGCCGGGAGATCTTCTACCCCATGGGCTGGGACGACAACGGCCTGCCCACCGAACGCCGGGTGGAGAACCATTTCGGAGTCCGCTGCGACCCGACGCTTCCCGCGGCGGGAGCCACCCCCGACCCGCCCTCCCGGGGCGGCAAGGTCTCCGTGTCCCGTGCCGCCTTCATCGAGCGGTGCCTCGAGCTGACGGTCCAGGACGAGGTCGCCTTCGAGCAGCTGTGGCGCCACCTGGGGCTTTCGGTGGACTGGTCGCTCACCTACGCCACCATCGATCAGCGGGCCCGGCGGGTGTCCCAGCGGGCCTTTCGCCGGCTGGTGCAGCGGGGGGAGGCCTATCAGGCGGAAGCGCCCACCCTGTGGGACGTGACGTTCGGAACCGCCGTGGCCCAGGCCGAGGTCGAGGACCGGGAGGCACCCGGGGCGTGGTACCGCCTCAGCTTCGAGGACCTTGAGATCGAGACCACCCGCCCCGAGCTGCTCCCCGCCTGCGTCGCCGTCGTCGCCCATCCCGACGACGCCCGGTACCGCAGCCGGATCGGGTCGACGGTGCGGACGCCCGTCTTCTCGGTCGAGGTGCCGGTGGTCGGCCACCCCCTGGCCGACCCCGACAAGGCCACGGGGCTGGCCATGGTGTGCACCTTCGGCGACCTGACGGACGTGGTCTGGTGGCGGGACCTGCGCCTCCCCATCCGCTCGATCATCACCCGCCGGGGGCGCATCCAGGACGAGCCGCCGCCCGGCGTGCCCGTCGCCGGGCCGTGGCAGGAGGTGGCCGGGAAGCGCATCGGCGAGGCCCGCCAGGCGGTCGTCCGGATGCTCTCCAACGCCGGGGCGCTGGTGGGCGAGCCGAGGCCCATCGCCCACGCCGTGAAGTTCTACGAGAAGGGCGACGTGCCGCTGGAGATCGTCACCAGCCGGCAATGGTTCGTGCGCCTCCTGGACCACCGGGAGCGGCTCCTCGACCGAGGCCGTCAGCTGCGCTGGCACCCGCCGTTCATGCGGACCCGATACGAGAATTGGGTGCTGGGACTCAACAGCGACTGGCTGATCAGCCGCCAGCGGTTCTTCGGGGTCCCCATCCCCGTGTGGTACCCGATCGGGCGCGAGGGCGACATCGACTACGCCCACCCCATCCTTCCCCCCGAGGACCAGCTGCCCGTCGACCCCCAGTCCGAAGTGCCCGCCGGCTTCGACGCCTCCCAGCGGGGATGCCCAGGGGGATTCGCCGGCGATCCCGACGTCATGGACACCTGGGCGACCTCCTCGCTCACGCCCCAGATCGTGGGTGGCTGGGAGGAGGACGACGGGCGCTTCGCCCAGGTGTTCCCCATGGACCTCCGTCCCCAGGCCCACGAGATCATCCGGACCTGGCTGTTCTACACGGTCGTCCGCTCGGAGCTGGAGCACGACGCCCTGCCCTGGTCGGACGCCGTCATCTCCGGGTGGGTCCTCGATCCCGACCGCAAGAAGATGTCCAAGTCGCGAGGGAACGTCGTCACCCCCATGGAGCTGCTCGAGCGCTACGGGTCCGACGCCGTGCGCTACTGGGCGGCGAGCGGCCGGCCGGGAACCGACACCGCCTTCGACGAGGGGCAGATCAAGGTCGGCCGCCGGTTGGCGGTCAAGCTGCTCAATGCCAGCCGGTTCGTCCTCTCCCGCCTGGGACCCGGGGGCGACGTGACGGCCCCGCTCGACCGGGCCATGCTCGCCCGCCTCGACACCGTCGTCGCCGAGACCACCGCCGCCCTCGAGGCCTACGACTACACCCGGGCCCTGGAGCGCACCGCGTCGTTCTTCTGGGCCTTCTGTGACGACTACCTGGAGCTGGTGAAGTGGCGGGCCTACGGCGGTCACGGCGAGGCCGGCTCGGCGTCGGCCAACACCGCCCTCACTGGTGCCCTGTCGATCCTGCTCCGCCTGTTCGCGCCGTTCCTGCCCTTCGTCACCGAAGATGTGTGGTCGTGGTGGCAGGACGGTTCGATCCACCGGGCGCCCTGGCCTGGCCCGGTGCCGGCCGAGGCCGCCGGCGACCCCTGGGTCCTCGACCTGGCCGCCCAGGCGCTCCACCCGGTGCGCAAGGCGAAGAGCGACGCCCGGCTCTCCATGCGGGCGCCGGTCTCCCGGCTCACCGTCCACGGCGAACCCGCCACCCTGACGCTGTTGCGGGAGGTCGAGGGCGACCTGAAGGCCGCCGGCGTCATCGCCATCGTGGAATACGTCCCCGCTGACACCTTCTCGGTCGAGGTCGAGCTCGACGGCGCCGGCAACGGTAGCGGCGCGTGACCGCGGCCCTCTCCGCCGAGGCTGGGACCGGAACGCTGTCCCGGTGCGTGGCCGATGTGGAGGCCTTTCTTCGTTCACACTGGAGCCGGGCGCCCTTCGTCCTCGCCCGCCCGGGGCCCGCCGGGTTCGAGGACCTCCTCACCCTCTCTGACGTCGACGTCATCCTGTCGACCATGCCGCTGCGCCTGCCGCTGTTCTCCATGGTCCAGGACGGCAAGCCGCTCGATCCCCGGGGTTTCTCCTCGGCGGGCCACCAGGAACCGGCGGGTACGCCGGACGCGCTAGCCGTCTCGGAGCACTTCAGCCGCGGCGCCACTCTCATCCTGTACCGCCTCAACCGCTGGTGGCCGCCGCTGGTGCGGTTCTGCCGCCTCCTGGAGCTGGAGCTGACCCATCCGGTGACGGCCGCCGCCTTTCTGACGCCGGCGCGGTCCCAGGGCCTCGAAGTCCACCGCGACGACCAGGAGGTGTTCGTCCTCCAGACCACGGGGACGAAGGAATGGTCGGTGTGGGGACGGCCGCCCGGGGAACCGTTCCTGACCGGGGGCGTCGCCCGGGAGCAGCTCGGGGATCCCGTGCTCTCGGACGTCCTGCGCCCGGGGGACTGCCTGTACGTCCCCCGGGGATGCCCGCACGTCGCCCGGGGGCGGGAGGAGACCTCGCTGCACGTCTCGGTGGGCGTGCATCCCGTGACCTACCGGGATGTGCTCCGCCGGGCCGTCGACACCCTCCGTTCCCCCGCGCTCGACGAAGGGCTCCCGCCCGGCTTCGCCCACGACGGCGCTCTTCCGCCCGAGCTGGGCCGAGGCCTGCGCAGCCTGGCCGGCGCCCTGGGTGGGGCCGATCCCGGCGAGCTGGTCGAGGGCGTGCGCCAGGACCATCTCCGCCGGCAGGCGCCCCTCCTCGACGGCCACCTGTTCGACGTCGGCTCCCTGGACCTCGTCGACGACGTCACGGTCGTCGGTCGCCGTCCCGGCGCTTCCCTCCGTCTCGAACGGAACGGGCCGGGACAGGCGGCGACGGCAGTGGTGAACCACCGGCGGCTGCCGGTGACGGCCGAGGTGGCGGCGGCCTTGGAGTGGGTCGACAAGCGTTCCCCACTGGCCGTGGGTGACCTGGCGCCGCAGCTCGACGGCGATGCCCGCCACCGGCTGGTCGGCGACCTCCTCCGGGTCGGTTACCTCCAGCTCGTCCGCTGACCGCCGCTCAGCGGTTGCAGGCCAGGACCAGGTTGGCGCCGCTGGCGGCCGCCACCGCGTCGTCGAGCAGGGCTACGACGAGGCCGGAGACGTCCTCCGGGGAGAGACCGGGCTCGAACCCGGCGCTCGCTCCCGTGACGACGGCCAGCCGCCCCGTGAGCCGGTGGGGGGATCCGGTGGGCATTCGCGAACCCGCGGGCGGGCGCCTAACCGGGGCGCCCGGCCTCCCAGACGTCGAGGACGTCGGACAAGGGAACGAACGCGTCGGCGCCGGAGGCGAACACCCAAACCGTGGAGGTGCTCGGGCCGCCGGCGGAGACCAGCTGACAGTCGTCGATGCGGGCGCCCCCGGCCAGGGCCAGCGACACGCGGCGGCCTTCGAGGGAACGCAGTCGGGTGGCGGTCGGCAGTGCGGTCATCGCAGGACTCCTTCGCCGTGGTGCACGGTCGAACCTACGGACGCCGGGAGAAACGAGGCATCAACATCTGCACCTTCACCGCGAAGATTTCGTGAACGGAGCTAGGCGGCGGGCTCGAGGGTGATGCGCCGGGTCCCGGCGCCGTAGGTGACGTCCCGGCCCGGCGTCCCGGCTCCGGTGAGGCGGAGCACGCCGGGGCCGTCGGAGGTGATCTCCACCACCAGCGGGAACGCCGGGTCGACGCCGGCCCGCACGGTATCGAGGCGGGCGGCGGACAGGCCGACGAGGTTCACACTGAGGCGATTGTCGGACACCACCGTCGGGGCTTCGTTCCAGGACCGGCTCCACTCCGTATAGGGCAGGGGCCCGACTCCGGATCCCTGGCGGGTGAAGCTCTTCGGGTCGCCCTGACCGGAGGCGTAGCTGCGGACGTCGATGGTGCCGCGCCCGGCGCCCGGCGCCACGGCCAGCCGCGACACCCAGTAGGCGTGGTCGTGGATCAGGCCCAGGGCGGGGTCGTCGGCCGCCGGGTCGTAGACGAAGGTCACCCGGGCCGGGTCCCGCACCACCCGGGATGCGCCCAGGAACGTCCCGGCCATGGGGACGTCGTAGCCGTAGCCGGCCAGCGTTGCATGCCGGGCCGGGCTGTAGACGACGAACCGGTACCGGTAGCCGAGCTGCTCCAGGCCGGCCACGCCCAGGTCCGGCGCCCCCCGGCTCTGGGCCCGGGCCCCGGCCAGGTCGACGACCTCGTCCTCGGCGCCGGCCACATTGAGGAAGGGGACGTGGCGCACGCTCGGCAGCCACGGGGTGGTCAGCGTCTGCGCCCCACCGGGCGGTGGGCCCGGCGGCGTCCAGCCCGCCTCACCGGGCGGGCCGGCGATGGTGAGCGCGGACCCGATCAGATCGGGGTAGAGGGAGGCCAGCCGGTAGGTGCCGTAGCCGCCCATGGAGTAGCCGGCCAGGGTCACGTGGTCCATGTCCACGTCGAAGTGCCGCCGGACGTCGGCCCAGGCCTCGAAGGTGTCGTACTCCGCCTCGTGCTGATACCAGCCGTCGACGCCTCGGGCCAGCGGGGTGAGGACGAGGCTGCCCCGCTCCTCGCCCAGCTGGTTCAGGCCGACCGACCCGTGGTACTGCCAGTGGTGGCGGGTGAAGGAGTGGAGGAAGACGGTGAGGGGACTGGGCTCCCCGGGCCGGTAGCCGGACGGGATGGTGATCGAGTACGGCTGGAGCTGACCCAGGTAGCGGGGGAACGCCCGGGGGTTGCGTCCCTCTCCCAGCTGCAGATGGGAGGCGAAGATGCGCACCTGGGTGCCATGGGGGGCGACCGTGGTCCGCTCGATCCCGCGGTCCAGGGCGGCGAAGTCGATGTCGTGGGCGAAGCGGGTGGGCTCGGCGCCGGCCAGGGCGACGGCCTGGGCGGTATCGGGCGGGGCGTCGATCCTGCCCACCGGCTCGGAGAAGCGGAAGGCCAGGTTGAAGATCCCCGAGGGCGCCGGAACCGCAGGGCCTGCACCGCCGGGCCGGGTCGGCGACGGCGTCGCCTGGGGCCGTAGCCAGCTCCCCGAGGGGGCGTCGAAGAGACCCACCGCCACCGTGACGCGCCAGACGCCACGGGGATCGGACACCGAGCGGGGCACGACCACGGTGAGCTGGTTGGCTTCCAGATCGGCGGTGACCGGCACCGTGGTGGTCACGGACCCGCCGCCACCGAAGCGGGCGTGCTCGGCGCCCGTCCCCCACACCGTCAGCACCTCGTCGGTGCCGGGGAAGGGCACGCCGGGGTCCCGGGGCAGGCGGGAGATACCGGTGTTCGTCCTGCGATCCGTGTCGAAGGCGACGGCGACGATGGTGGAGTCGGCGGCCAGGAGGGTGTTGAGCGTCACCCGGTAGGCCACTGCCTGAGGCCGCACGGAGATCCGGAACTCGACCAGGTCGGCGGCGTTGTCGCCGTAGCGGGACCACTCGCCGGGATACGACAGGTCGCCGGCGCTGGCCGCCCCCACCGGGTCTTCGGCGCCCGTGTCGGCGCCGTAGTCGTCATAGAGGTGGTCCTGGTAGCGGTACTCGCCGTCGCCGTAGGCCTCAGCCCCCGAGACGAGCAGGGGCGGGGCGGAGAACCAGTCGCTGCGGTTCTCCAGCTGGGGGGCGGACGGCGCCTCGGCGTAGAGGACGGCCGGGCCGGGACGGGCGCCACCGGAGCCGAACGCCGCCGACGCCGACAGGGGCCGATCCTGGCGCGTGAGGATCAATCCGGCCGCGGTCAAGCCCACCACCACGCCGATCACGATGCCGCGCCGATTCACCACACCCCTCTCCCGTCGGCGTGATGGTACGGCTCAACGGGACTGGCCGGGAACCACCTGGATGTCCCTTCCAGGCGATTCGTCCGGATCAGGTCGAGTGGTCAGGGCATGAGGTCGGGGGCGGCCCCGAAGTTCAGGACCTGGCCCGCCGAGGTGGCGATCCAGGACCCGTCGCCGGCCGGCCGGGTAGCCATGCCCACCACCGGAGCGCTCGGTGGGTTCTTCCCCGTGGCGCCGTGGAAGGGGGCGTCGAAGGTAAAGATCCCGCCGTCGGTGGCCACCAGCCAGTAGCCGTGTCCGTCTGCCGTGGGGGCCATGCCCGTGATCGGCCGGTTGAGCTTGACCGACCCGGTGGATCCGGAGAACTCGGCGTTGAAGGAGGAGATCCCGCCGTCGGAGGCCACCAGCCAGTAGCCCATCCCGTTGCGGGCGGCGGCGACGCCCACCACCGGCCGTTTGAGGGTGATGCCGGAGACGTCGCCCGGGTGCACTGCGTCACCGAAGGCGAAGACCTTCCCGGTCGGGTCCACGAGGTAGTAGCCGTTCCCCGTCGGGGTGGCGGCGATGCCCACCACCGGGCGGGACAGCGGCAGCGCCGAGGCATCGCCGAAGTGGCCGGTGCCGGCGCCGAAGGCCTCCACGTCACCATCGGTCCTGGTGGTCCAGTAGCCGCCACCGTCGGGCCGGGCGGTGATGGCCGCCACGGGAGCCGACGAGGTCGGCGGGGGCGGGGGGGCGAGGCGGGGGCCGTGGCAGGCGGTGGTGCCCGAGTCGGTGAACGTCTGGCCCGGGACGGGGATGAACTGCCAGTCGTAGCTGGCGGCGCGGAGCGTCAACTTGGTCACACCGAAGGCGGTGCTGTTGCGCACCTGGCTGTTGGGCTGCACGTTGCTCAGGCTGTAGTGACCCCGGCCGCCGGTGCCCGAGACGATCTGGCGGATACCGAAGGAGTTGTCGAGCTGGCCGGTCGGGGTCATGGGGGCGAAGCGCTCGTAGTTGGGGTCGTTGCCGTGCTTGGTGCCCGAGGTGAAGCGGGGGCTGTGCCAGTAGGCGACGGTGCAGTTGTGCGGGCTGGCGGCGAGGTCGTTGCGCAGCCACTGCACCTGCGTGGAGGTCGCCCTGCAACCGCCGTGGACGTCCTCGCAGTTGCTGTTCAGCACCACGACGTGCCAGGTCCCCAGGTCGTAGCTGTAGTACCCGAGCCCCCGAGGCCCGGCGGCGGCACCGAAGTAGTCGAAGTACCCGGCGGCGCCGGGCGTGTAGTAGTCGTGGTCACTCGGGGCGGGGCGGATGCGGGCCTTGTGCCGGCCCCAGGTCGGCCCGAAGCAGTTGGTGTACTGGGCCAGGGAGCCGTCGGTGTAGGCGGCGTCACGCAGGGGACACTTGGCGCTCCGTGGCAACGGTACGCATCAAGTACCACAAAGCGCGTGTTCCCTCCTCTGCGCCGGGCGGAATGTGTCCTTCGTGAGGGTCGGTCCCTTTCCTGCCAATTGGCCGGCGGGCTCAGACTCCCGCCAGCGACACCACCGGGCGGGACAGGCCCTGCTCCCTGGCCCACAGGTCGAGAGTGAGGGTGGCCACGTCGTCCACCAGGGGGACGACGGCGTTGCCTCCCGGCTGGCGGAGATCGAAGGTCTTCACGTAGACGCCGCACGTCTCGCAGGCGTCGATGCGGGCCGCCCCCGCCTCGGGCACGAAGGGCGCCACCTTCCGGGGATCCTCCTCGCCGCACCAGGCGCAGGTGGCCCGGGAGAACGTCCACCAGCCGGCGCAGCGCCCGCAGACCAGCGAGCGGGGGGAACCGCCCATGAACTCCCCCGACTCCGGGGCGATGACCGACACCTGGGGAAGCCCGCCGCCCGCGGGGCAGGCCCGCCCCGCCCACGGCACCCGGTCCGGGGTGGGACGGGCGGCCCGGGCCGCCTCCAGCACCGGACCGG
>JBOGFO010000303.1:0-3054 GCA_050743445.1 Acidimicrobiia bacterium | reverse complement strand
GCCGTCTCCAGGGGCACGCCGGGGAGGTCGGCGGCCAGGCGGTCGAGGAAGCACTGGCGCACGTCGCTGAGAACTAAGCGCTTGGTGTGGCGGAGGTCGGCGGCCAGGCGCCGAGTCGTCCCGCCCGTCCCCGCGCCGAGCTCGAGGACCTCCTTGCCGGCCAGGTGGGGGCCGAGGGCCCGGGCGACGCCGTGGCCGTAGACGGCACAGACCACGTCGCGGGCCTGGAACGCCTCCCAGAGCTTGCCGCCGCCCAGGCGGATGATGTCACCGGCGCCCGTCCGGCCGGCGACGAAGTCCTCGAGGTGCTCGTCGACCAGGTCGAACCAGGCCAGGGTGGCCTCGATGGTGGGCGGCGCCGGCGCCGCCGGGGCGTCCGGACGGAAGGTGCCGGCGCTCACGATGCGGCGGGCGGTGTCGACCAGGTAGGCCCGCTGGGCATCGACCGGTTCGAGCGTGGCCGCCCGGGTGGCGATCTTCAGAGCCACCGGTTCGATGTAGTCGTACAGGCCGGGGAGCAACTCGTTCATGGGGCAGCCTCCGGCTAGAGGCTTCGGCATCCTCGCCGGCCCTCCTTCCAGCGCCGGCCCCCGGGCGCGGCAGAGGTGGGCGAGATGGGCGATTTCGCCGGGGCCGGCTCCGGTAGATGTTGGCGGTTAGCGGTCGGTTAGCGGCAGTCGACGCAGAGGTCGGAGCCGGGGCCGAACTGGGTGAGCGCCCGGCGCATGTTGCAGCTGGGACAGACCTTGGAGGTGGGCGGGGGCGGCGGCTTGGGTGCCGTCTCGGCCCGGCTGTGAGCCGCCGGCTTCGGCGTCGTCGGGCGGGCGGGCGCCGCCGGCTTCCGGCGGGCGGCCGGCTTCGCCTTCGGGGGCGGGGGCTCCACCACCGGCGGCGGGAAGGGCGGCGCCTCCAGCGACAGGCCGACCTCACCGAACGCGCCGTGGACCTCGTCGGGCACGGTGAGGTACCAGTTGCCCGTTTCCAGCCGGCTCGGGATCCGGCCCTCGGCGCCGATGGAGTCACCCGGCTTGGAACCCCGGGGCCGCCGGAAGCCGTCGTCCCAGCGGTTCTGGGTCCAGCGGGCGAGGTACAGGTCGGGGGGCCGCCAGACCGCGATGGCCACCGCCGCCGGCCCATGGGTGGCCACCCCCACCGGCGAGGCGGCCTGGGCGATCGCGAGCATCCGGAGGGCGGCAAAGCCGGCATCCCCGTTGACCGGGGTCTCCAGACGAATGGTCCGTCCGGTCAGCTCCACCTGGTCGTAGCGGTCGTGCAGCGCATCCATCGCCTCGAAGAGGGCTTCGTCCGGCACCTCTGAGAGTGCGTCGGGAATCTCCGTCAACTGAACACGTCCACCTCGTTGCCGGCGTCGTCGAACACCAGGATGGCAGAGGCCGGACAGGCCCGGGCGGTTTCCATGAGCCGGTCATCGGCCACGTCGTCGGCCCCGGGTTTGGGCACCGCGATGTTCTCGTCGTCGAACTTGAATGCGTCGGGAGCCTCGGCCACACAGGCGCCGGCCCCGATGCAGAGCTCCCGATCCACCTTCACGTTGTAGCCCATCATCGCCTCCTCGAGCCGATCGCTCCCCGGCCCGATATGTACCCAATCCGCCGCCGCCGACCCGCGGGGGGCGGCGGTGGGGCATGATGCCGGGGTGATCCGACCGGCCACGGACGCCGACTTCGAGGCCATCCTCGACATTGTCAACGACGCCGCCGACGCCTATCGGGGGGCCATCCCCGAAGACTGCTGGTCGGAGCCGTACATGCCGGCCGAGGAGCTGGCCCACGAGATCAAGGCCGGCGTCGCCTTCTTCGTGTCCGAGGACGCCGGCGACGTCGTCGGGGTGATGGGCCTCCAGCCGGTGCCCGGAGGAGACGATCCAGACGTCGTGCTGATCCGCCACGCCTACGTTCGGACGGGCCGGCAGGGCCAGGGCATCGGCTCCGCGCTCATGGACCACCTCGCCGCACGGGTCACGGAGCCGATCCTGGTCGGGACCTGGGCCGCGGCCACCTGGGCCATCGGGTTCTACGAGCGCCACGGCTTCCGCCTCGTCTCCGGGGCGGAGAAGGACTCCCTGCTGGGGCGGTACTGGTCGATCCCGGCCCGCCAGATGGAGACGTCCGTCGTCCTCGCCGATGACCGGTGGTGGGGGCGGAACCACGCTTAGCGCGCACGGGCGGCGGGTAGCGTCTGGTCGTATGCCGCGCCGGGTCCGGGTCAGCGCTGCCGCCCTCGCCCTGACGGCCGCCCTGCTGGCCGGCTGCCAGGGGGAACCTTCCCGGCCCACGCTGAGCTGGTACATCAACCCCGACAACGGCGGCCAGGCCCAGCTGGCGGCCAAGTGCACGGCCGCCGCCGGCGGGCGCTACCGGCTGGTGACGTCGGTGCTGCCCAACGAGGCCACCGGCCAGCGCGAACAGCTCGTCCGGCGCCTGGCGGCCGAGGACGCCTCCATCGACCTGATGAGCCTCGACCCGCCGTTCGTGGCCGAGTTCGCCGCCGCCGGCTTCCTCCGGCCCTTCGCCGACAATGAGGCGGAGGGCCTCACCGACGGGGTCCTCGACGGTCCGGTGGAGTCGGCCCGCTGGGACGGGGAACTCGTCTCGGTCCCGTTCTGGGCCAACTCCCAGCTGCTGTGGTACCGAAAGTCGGTGGTGGCCAAGGCCGGTGTCGACCCGGCCGGCGGGCCGCTCACCTGGGAGCAGGTCATCGCCGCCGCCGAGCGGACCGGCACCACCGTGGCCGTCCAGGGGCGGCGCTATGAGGGCTACATGGTGCTGATCAACGCCCTGGTGGCTTCGGCCGGAGGGTCCATCCTGGCCAACCCCGAGGCGGGCAAGGACGCCCGCCCGGCGCTCGACTCCGACGCCGGCCGCCTGGGCGCGGCCGTCATCTCCCGCCTGGCCCGCTCCCGGGCCGCCGCCGCCGGGCTGTCCTCGGCCGACGAGGAGGCGGCCCGGGCGACCTTCCAGCGGGCCGGGGGCGGGTTCATGGCCAACTGGCCCTACGTCTACGGCGCCGCCCAGGAGGCGGTGGCCGACGGTT
>JBOGFO010000302.1:0-2482 GCA_050743445.1 Acidimicrobiia bacterium | reverse complement strand
CGTGAAGGTGGGTGGCGCGACGGCGGCCGTCGTCGACTTCTCGCGGTACACCGCGGACCGCCTTCCGTGGTTCATCGGCGCCGTGCTCGTACTGTCCTTCCTCCTGTTGATGGTCGTGTTCCGGAGCCTGTTGGTGCCGCTCAAGGCCGTGGTCATGAACCTGCTGTCGATCGGCGCCGCCTACGGCGTGATCGTGGCCGTGTTCCAGTGGGGCTGGGGCGCCTCCCTCATCGGCATCGGCCGGGAGGGGCCGGTGGAGGCGTGGGCACCGATGATGCTCTTCGCCATCCTCTTCGGCCTGTCCATGGACTACGAGGTGTTCCTCCTGTCCCGCATCCGGGAGGAGTACGACCGCACCGGTGACAACGCCCTGGCCGTGGCCAACGGCCTCGCCTCCACGGCCCGGGTCATCACCGCCGCCGCCGCCATCATGATCTTCGTCTTCGGGTCGTTCGTCCTCGGCGTCGACCGCTCGATCAAGCTCTTCGGCCTCGGCCTGGCGGTGGCCGTGCTCTTCGACGCCACCATCGTCCGGATGGTCCTGGTGCCCGCCACCATGGAGCTGCTGGGCGAGCGCAACTGGTGGCTGCCGAAGTGGCTCGACCGGATCCTGCCCAACATCAAGGTCGAAGCCGACCACGACGACCTCGAGGACGAGCTGGCCAAGCTCCCCTCCGCCGGCAACGTCTCCGACGGCGACCTGGAGGACATCCTCTCCGGCCGCTAGTCCGGTCCAAGTTCGGGACCCGCATCACATCTGGGCAGGGATCTTCTCAACAGTTGAGAAGATCCCTGCCCAGACTCATGTTCGGCCCCGGTAGGCGGCCAGGGTCCGCAGGGCCCACAACGTCTGGATCCCCCGCCACTCCAGGGTGGCGGCGGCTCCCGGCGGCTCCCAGGCAATGGTGAAGCCTCCGTCCGGCTGCTGGTCGGCCGCCAGCCGGTCGAGGTGGCCGTCAATCTGGGCGTCGGAGAACAGGGCGCGCCACCGGCTCTGGGGCGTGGGGGCGAAGTGGAGGGGGCTCACGCCGTAGCCGGGGTCGTCGGGATCGGCCCGGTACATGTTGAGCTTGGGGAGCCAGTCCCCCACCTGGGCGGCGAAGGCGTCGGCCCGGGCCCGATCGGGGACGTGCACGAGGAAGACCATGACCTCGGACATGGCGTGGACCTCGTCGGGGAAGCCGCTCTCGTCGAGGGTCGCCCAGCACCAGGCCTCGGCCTGTTCCCGCCACGGGTGGTCGATGCCCATCCGGTGAAGGAGCCCGACCAGGCCGGCGGTGGGGTTGAACCCGGGCTCGTAGGTCCACTCCGACATGTGCTCGGCCCGGGGGTAGGGCTCCATGACCGGGAAGGACAGCGGCACGGCTCCGTCGGGGGTGGCGACGGACGCCAGCCAGTCGCAGGCCCGGCGGACCATGGTGGCGTCGGCCTCGCCGGCGACGACCATGGCGCCGAAGGCCGCCTCCACGTCGAGGGGCAGGCTGTCGGGACAGCGCTTGTCGGGCTCCAGTCCGTGGCCGAAGCCGCCGTCGGGGTTCTGGTAGCCGCGGAGGACGTCGATGGCCCCTCCGGGCGCCGCGCCATCGAAGACGACGGCGAAGAGGCGCCGTTCCAGGAGCCGCCCTTCCCGCTCGAGGAAGGCCCGGCCGGTGTCGAAGTTGTGGTCGCTCATGCCCCCAGTGTTAGCGGGGACGGCAGCGCCTGTCTTGAACAGATCGGACATCGGTGCCCGGGCGACGGCCGCGGACCGGCGGTGGGCCTCCTACCTCAGCGGTTGACGAAACCCAGCCGGGTGAAAGACGACCACAGCATCCCGCCGGCGATGAGCAAGGGGAGGCCGACGGAGAAGAGGGCGATCATCCCCAGCAGCGTGAGGGTGAGGGCGCCGGCGAAGATCAGCTTGCGAGAGGCGGTGGCGGCGCCGGCCAGGGCGAACCCGGAACCGATCAGGAGCGGCAAGGTGTAGGCGTTGATGGCCTGGTTCCCCTGGGCCGAGGTGAGCGACATCAGGATCACGGCCGTGCCGATGGCCACGGCACAGGCGATCAAGGCCTGGTTGCGGGCCGCCCGGACGCCATCCTCGCGAGGAGAGTTGACCGCCGCCATGTCAGGCCGCCACCAGGTCGGCGACCGGATCGACCGTGGGCCGGACGATCCGGGCCGGTGTCGTCCCACCGAGACGGCCGCACTCCCGGGTGAGATGAGCCTGGTCGGCGTAGCCGGCTTCGGCGGCCAGGCCGGCCAGTCCGGCGCCGGGGTGGCGCGAGGCCAGGGCCAGGAAGCGGCGGAAGCGCAGCACCCGGGCGAGGGTCTTCGGCCCGTAGCCGACGGCGGCGGTGCAGCGCCGGTGCAGCTGGCGTTCGCTCACCCCGAGACTCTCGGCCAGGGTGGCCACCGGGGCGCGGGGGTCGGCCCGGACGGAAGCGACGGCGGCGGCCACCAGCCCGTCAGGCGGGGGGGCGTGGGGCAGGCGACGGAGCAC
>JBOGFO010000301.1:0-4183 GCA_050743445.1 Acidimicrobiia bacterium | reverse complement strand
GCGCCCAGCAGCGGCTGGTCTCCCTGACCTACACCCTGGGCCTGGCCCTGTCCCGTCTCGGTTCCGCTGACAGCCCCCAACTCCAGGCCAGCCTCGTCCAGGCTCGGGAGGAAGGAAGGACCGCCCTTTCCGAGCTCCGGGCCCTCGCCCAGGGCATCCACCCGGCCGTCCTCACCCAGGAGGGCCTCGGCGCGGCGTTGGAGTCCCTGGCTGAGCAGGCGCTGGTGCCGGTGGACGTCCACGCCCCTGCGGACCGTTACCCCCCGGTGGTGGAAGCGACGGCGTACTTCGTGGCCTCCGAAGCGCTGGCCAATGTGGCCAAGCACGCCCGAGCCACCATGGCCAGCGTCAGCGTCGAGGTGACGGACGGGCGCCTCATCGTCGAGGTCCGGGATGACGGCACGGGGGGTGCCGATCCGGCCCGCGGCTCGGGGTTGACCGGTCTGGTCGACCGGGTGGTGGCTCTGGAGGGTCGGGTCGAGGTCGAGAGCCCGCTCGGCCGTGGCACCTGCGTGCGCGCCGAACTCCCATGCGACTGGTCCTAGTCGAAGACACGGTGCTCGTGCGCGAAGGGCTGGCCGCCCTTCTCGGAGAAGCCGGCTTCGACGTGGTCGGTCAGGCGGGCGACGGTGAGGAGGCGGTGCGCATGGTCGGCACCGCCCTCCCCGATGTGGTCATTCTCGACATCCGCATGCCTCCCACCTATACCGACGAGGGGCTGCGGGCCGCCCATGAGATCCGTCTCCGCCATCTCGGTGTCGGGATCCTCGTGCTGTCCCAGTACGTCAACACCGCCTACGTCGTGCGGCTCATGTCCCAGGGGGCAGAGGGAATGGGCTATCTCCTCAAGGACCGCGTATCGGACGTCAAAGAGCTGGCCGATGCCGTGGAGCGGATCGGCGCCGGCGGGTCGGTCGTTGACCCGGAGGTCGTCACCCGGCTCATGGACCGGCGCCGGCAACGGAGCTTGGCGGAGAAGGTGACCGAGCGGGAGCGCGACGTCCTCGAGCTGATGGCGCAGGGACGGTCGAACAACGCCATCGCCAACCGGCTCTCCCTGTGCGAGAAGACCGTCGAGTCCCACGTCCGGAGCATCTTCACCAAGCTCGATCTCGTGCCGTCGACGGACGACCACCGACGGGTGCTGGCCGTCGTGTCGTACCTGCGCGACCCGGTCCGTTGAGCCCGGTCGTCATCGAGAACGCGCGGACGGTGGAGGGTTCCATCGGGCGTGTGGCTCTGGGTGACGGCGGGAGCATCCTCGCCGATCCACCCGATCCTGACGTGACCACGGTCGATGCGGACGGTCGGCTGGTGGTCCCCGCCCTGGTCGAGCCCCACGTCCACCTCGACCGGGCGTTCACCTCCGCCATCACCGGCTCGAACCTGAGCGGCTCGCTCGACGAGGCCGTCGAGCGCTTCATTGGATCGGCCGGAAGGATGACGGTCGAGGCCCTGATCCCCGGTGCCCGACGGGCGCTCAACCTGTTGTCGGAAGCAGGTGTGGCCCACGTGCGCACCCATACGGCGGTCGGCGGTGCACTCGGCTTCCGGGCCTGGGAGGCGGTGGAGGCGGCCGCTTCGACACTCCCCGAGATCGAGGTCGACCAGGTCGTCATGCCGCTCACCGCCAACCTCGACCATGCGGAGGTCGCAGCCTGGGTGCGGGAGGCGGTGGCCCGGGGCGCGGTGGCGGTGGGCGGTGCGCCGTGGCGGGCGGAGAACCCGACTGCCGCCACCAGGACGGCGGCCGGACTGGCGGCGGAGCTCGGGGTCGGACTCGACCTCCACGTCGACGAGACGGATGATCCCCGGGTCGACACGCTGCCCGAACTGGCCGCAGCCGTCGAGGCGGCCGGTCTCGGAGGTAGGGCGGTGGCCGCCCACTGCTGCAGCCTGTCGGGACGTCCGGAGCCGGTCGCCCGCCGGGAGGCGGAGGCCCTCGCCCGGGCGGGCGTGGCCGTGGTCGTGTGCCCGGTGAGCAGCCTCTGCCTCCAGGGTCGGCAGCTCGGAGGCCGGGGCATCGCCCCGATCAGGCTCCTGCGGGAGGCGGCGGTCAGAGTCGGCGTGGGACTCGACAACCTCTGCGACGTGGTCGTCCCGGTGGGAACGGGGGATCCGTTACGCGCCGCCTGGTTGCTGGCCATCGTCGGGCATCTCACGGGCGAGGAGGAACTCACCTGGCTCGGGGAGACGGTCGTTCGGAGCAACCGGGTGCTGTGCGGGCACCCGGGGGGACTGAGCCCCGGGGACCGGGCCGACGTCCTGGTCCTCGACGCCGCCAGTCTGGCCGAGGCCGTCGCCCTGGTGCCGCACCGCCAGCGCTTCAGGGGTTGATGCGGTTCGGCGAGCGCAGCAGCCGCAGGACGGCCAGCACGCGGCGGTGGTCGTCCCTCGAGGGAGCCAGCCCGAGTTTGGTGAAGATGCTCCGCACGTGGGTTTCGACCGTCTTCCCGCTGAGAAAGAGGAGCCCGGCGATGGCATGGTTCGAACGACCCGCGGCCATCAGGGCGAGCACGTCGCGCTCGCGCCCACTCAGCCGGTCGAGCCCGTCGGGCTGGCGCTTCCTCTCCAGCAGCCGGCTGACAACCTCGGGGTCGACCACGCACCCACCCGAACCCACCCGCCTGACGGCATCGGCCAGTTCGGTGACACAGGACACCCGGTCTTTCAGCAGGTAGCCGACGCCCTCGGTGCCCGCGGTCATGAGACTGAAGACGTAGCCGGCTTCCAGATACTGCGACAGCACGAGGACACCCGTTCCCGGGTGGCTCTGCCGGACGTGGCGGGCTGCTTGCAGCCCCTCATCGGTGTACGAGGGCGGCATCCGGATGTCGACGAGGGCGACGTCAGGTCGGGTGTCGCGCACCACGCGCATCAGTTCGTCGCCGTCACCGGCCGTCGCGACGACATCGAAGCCACCCTTTTGGAGCAGGCGCGACAGCCCCTCTCGCAACAGCACCGAGTCATCGGCCAGTACCAGGCGCATGACAGCCCCATTCGAACGCGTTTCGGAATTCGACCGCCGCCGGCGAACCAGCTCACCTTGTCGCGGCCGGGTCGTGTCGTCATGAGTGGAGGGCCACTCAAATCGTCCGGCTCGGGTCGGAAACTCCCCACCGCCCGAAACTCCATGGCGCGCCGCGCCGCCGGTGGGTAAGGTCCGACGTGCTCCCCACCCGTGGCGGTGCCAGGTTCCTCCTGACCGGGGCTCTGCTCCTGGGAACCGCCTGCGGCGAGGACTCCCCGACGCCGGAGGCGGCGGCCACGTCGACGTCCGCCACCGGGGACGCCGCTTCCGACGAGGACGCCACCTCCACCGAGGACATGACGGCGGAACCCACGCTCACCCCCCAGGGGTTCGGCGATCTCAAGATGGGCATGACCCTCCAGGACGCCAGCGGCGCCGCCCTCATCTCCAGCACCCAACCCGGCTGCGAGCTCGGCGGCCCGGGCGAGGTGGCGGGGAGGATCACCGAGGTCGAGGACGGCCAGGCCTACTTCAACGACGGAGTTCTCACCGGCATCTACCTGCGGACCGGCACGACGGCCGAAGGGATCGGGGCGGGATCGTCCCTGGACGAGGCCCAGGCGGCCTACGCCGCCGGTGGGTTCGCCCTGACCGTGGACGACTCCACCGAAGAGGTCTTCGGAGTGAGCGTGGCCAAAGTCACCAAGGACGGCCAGCCCGCCTACGAGTTCATCGTCAGGGAGGGGAAGCTGGACGCCATCTGGGCCCCCACGGCCCGCTTCTGCGACTGACCCCGGCCCCCAACCAACCCCAAACAGCTTTGGGAAGGAATTGCCTCGGTTTCCGAGGCAGATTCTTCCCAGACCGAGGACTACGACGTCAGGACGGCGTCGGCGGGACGGGCGGCCGGGGGTGGTGGTGCGCCCCTCAGCCGAAGAGGGGCCGGCGGAGCCGCTCGTAGAGGGCGTCCCGCTCGTGCGGGTCCATGACCTGTTCCAGGAACATGGCCCGCATGGCCGCGAACAGGGCGGCCGCCTCCTCCTCCGGCGGGCGGGGCCGGGCCACCCGGTGGATGGCGAAGCCGTCGAGGAGGGCGACGATGGCGCCGGCCGCCTGCTCGGGTTCCCGGGCCCCCAGGGCCCCGAGGACGGCCGCCGCCAGCCGTTCGAAGGCGGCCAGGGCGTCGGCCACCGCCGGGCGCAGCGCCGGGTT
>JBOGFO010000300.1:0-3444 GCA_050743445.1 Acidimicrobiia bacterium | reverse complement strand
GTGTGGGCCCGCATGCGGCGGGTCTCCGTCCCGATCCGGACGGTCACCTCGGAATTGACCTCCAGGTTCCGGTACCACTGCGGATGGCGGGCGTCGCCGCCGAAGGAGGCGACGAGGACGAGGTTCTCCCCGTCGATGCCGTAATTGAGCATCGTCTCCCGGGGCTGGCCGCTCGTGCGGCCGGTGTGGGTGAGGATCAGGTACTTGGTGGGTCCCACCCGGCCCGCGATGCGGCCCCCACTGCGGGTGTAGAGCTGCTTGTGGGCGAAGGTGATGCCGACGAACAGTGCGTCCTTCACCTTGTGGCGCAGGTCGGTGAGATCCACGTTCACGTGGCCGCTCCCTCCGCCAGCCGCCGGGCGATGACCCGCAGGCACAGCGTCTCGTCCGCCCCCTCGAAGATGGACAGGACCCGGGCGTCGACGAAGTAGCGGGAGACCGGGAACTCCTCGGCGTAGCCCATCCCGCCGTGGATCTGGAGCGCCTCCCGTGTGACCCACTCGGCCGCCCGGCACACGGAGGCCTTGACCATGGACGCCTCCAGGGCACCCTCGCCCTTGGCCATGAGCCGGGCCACCTGATAGGCGAACTGGCGGCCGCCGCAGATCATGGCGGCCATCCGGGCGAGCTTGGCCCGGGTCAGCTGGTACTCGAAGATGGGCTGGCCGAAGACCTTCCGTTCCCGGGCGTAGTCGAGCGCCGCCTCGAAGGCGGACTGCATGAGCCCGACGGCCCGGGCCGCGGTCTGCAGCCGCCCGTTCTCGAAGCCCTCCATCTGGTAGTAGAAGCCTTTGCCCAGGCCGTCGTCTCCACCCACCAGGCAGTCGTGGGGTACCCACCAGTCCTCGAAGGCGACCTCGTAGGAGTGCATCCCCCGGTAGCCGAGGGTGTCGATCGCCCGGCCCTCCATGCGGCCCCGGGCGCCGTTCGTCCCGCCGGTGCCCTCGTCCTGGGTGAACTCGAAGTGGTGGCCGGGGGCCTCAGGCTTCTCGACCACGAACAGGGACAGGCCCCGGTGACCCTTCGACCGGTCGGGGTCGGTGCGGACCAGGAGCATGAGGGTGTTGGCCCGGCCGGCGAACGTGGCCCAGGTCTTCACCCCGTTGATGCGCCAGCCGTCGCCGTCGCGGGTGGCCGTCATCTTGATGTTGGCCACGTCGGAGCCGAAGTCGGGTTCGGTGACCATCACCCCGACCATGGCCTCCCCGGTGGCGATGCGGGGCAGCCATTTCCGCTTCTGGTCCTCGGTCCCGCCCCGGACAAGCGCCCGGGTGAGGATCTCGGGCCGGGTGATCAGCGATCCGCCCACCCCCAGGCTGCCCCAGGACAGTTCCTCGGTGGCGATGACCATCCCGAGGTAGTCGCTCTCGTCGCCGGAGGCGAAGCCGCCGTACTCCTCGGGTACCGACAGGCCGAATCCGCCGAGCTCGGCCAGGCCGCCGATGACCGCCTCGGGGATGTCGTTGTTCTCCCGGTGCACCTCCTCGGCCACGGGGCGGACCTTGTCGGCGGCGAAGCGCCGGAACGTGTCCCGCACCATCTCGAACTCGTCGGCCAGATGGGCGGGGCCGGTCCCGGCCGCCTCCAGCGAGGCGGCGACCGTCTCGAGGTATTCGGGGCTGCGGTGCGCCTCCATGAAGGCCCGGGCCGGGTCCAGATCGGACACCGACAGGCCCCACTCCCCTTCCCGCCCGGCGATCCGGCACGTGAGGTCCCAGATGGCCTCGGCGACGTAGAGGCAGGCGAGCGCGGCCTCGGCCTCGCCGTGGGCGCCGTAGCCGACCATGACCCGGCTGCCCTCCACGCCACTGGTGGCATGGGCCAGGTCGTAGGCCAGCACCTGATGCCGGTCGAGGCGCGCGACGGAGATCGCTCCGCCGTCGTCGGTGGCCAGCTGGGCGAGGCGGGCCGCGGCCCGCTCACAGACGGAACGGGCGACGTCGACAGCGGCACCGGCGGCAGCGAGATCGGGAGCCAAGGTCAGGGTGCCTGGCAGGCGTCCGCGTGGTCTCCCCGGAGCGGGGCGTTGGCCGGCGCCGTATAGGTGACGTACAGCTCCACCGGGGTGTCCGTCTCGTTGTAGCCACGGTGGGACACGCCGCCGTCCACGTAGTGGATCGAACCCGGGCCGAGCTGCTCCGGAGTGCAGTCACTCGCCTTCTGGATGGTGACGGTCCCCGACTTGATGATCGTGTACTCCGGGCCCGGATGGGTGTGCCATCCGCTGTCGGCGCCGGGACCGAGCGTCAGCGACTGGAGGTAGAAGGTCGACTCCGCACCCTTGGTGTTGATGTAGATCGGCTTCGTCGTCGTCCCCTGGGCCAGGTCCGTGCGGGTGATGGTGCCCGACGGTGGAGTGGCCGACGCGACGTGGAAGCCCAACAGTCCGACCACCGCGGCGACAACAACCAGAATGCGCTTGCTCATGACGGCCTCCCTTGGTGCACATGTCGGCGCCGCCCCCCCGGCGGCGCCGCAAAAACAAGCCTACGCGCGCCGGGCGGGCGCTCTCCTATGCGGAGGCCCGGCCACCCGCTCCTTCCCCGAAGCGCGAATTCCCAGGCGTAGGCTCCCGGCCATGGCTACCTCCTGCGACCGATGACCGTCCACGAGCGCCCCTTCGGCCGGCACTTCGAGGACTTCGAGGTGGGTGACGTCTACCGCCACTACCCCGGCAAGACGATCACCGAGACCGACGACCACCTCTTCTGCATGATCACCATGAACCACCACCCCCTCCACAACGACCGCTGGTACGCCGAGACCCAGACCCAGTACGGGCGCAACGTGGTGGTGGGCAACCTCATCTACTCGCTGGTGCTGGGCATGAGCGTCGCCGACGTGTCGGGGGCGGCCATCGCCAACCTGGAGATAGAGAGCCTGGTGCACAAGGCACCGACCTTCCACGGCGACACGATCTACGCCGAGACCACCGTGCTGGACAAGAAGGCGTCCCAGAGCAAGCCCGATCGGGGCGTGGTCACGGTCGAGACCCGGGGCTTCAACCAGCGGGGCGAGGAGGTCGTCTACTTCCGGCGCAAGGTGCTGGTCCCCAAGCGGGAAGCGGTCAAGCCCCGGCTGCGGCCGTACACGTCGCCCGCGGAGGGGTGAGCCCCGCCGGCTGCCGGTTCTGCGCCATCGAGGCGGGCACCGAACCCGCCCATGTGGTGGCCGAGAGCGACCTCACCCTCGCCTTCCTGGACCACCGGCCGGTGTTCCCCGGCCACGTGCTGCTCATCCCCCGCCGCCACATCGAGACCCTGCCCGAGCTGCCCGACGACCTGCTCGGGCCGCTGTTCGCCGACGCCCGGCGCATCGCCGCCGCCATGGAGGGCGGCTTCGGCGCCCACGGCACGTTCGTGGCCATGAACAACCGGATCTCCCAGTCGGTGCCCCACCTCCACGTCCACGTGGTGCCCCGCCACCGCAAGGACGGCCTGCGGG
>JBOGFO010000299.1:0-4032 GCA_050743445.1 Acidimicrobiia bacterium | reverse complement strand
CTGCCGGGGAGGCTGGTCCGGCGGGAGAGCGATCCCGCCAGCGGCGACGCCGCCGTCGACGAGGCGTTCGACGGCGCCGGGACGACCTACGACTTCTACCGCGACCTCTACGGCCGGAACTCCCTCGACGGCGAGGGGATGGTGCTCCGCTCGATCGTCCACTACGGGCGCAACCTGGCCAACGCCTTCTGGGACGGCCAGCAGATCCTCTACGGCGATGGCGACGGGAAGGTGTTCGACCGGTTCACCAAGTCCCTCGAGGTCGTGGCCCATGAGCTGACCCACGGCGTCATCCAGCACACGTCGAACCTCATGTACGAGGGCGAACCCGGGGCGCTCAACGAGAGCTTCGCCGACGTCATGGCCATCCAGATCGAGCAGTGGGCCCGAGGAACCAAGGCGGAGGATGCCGACTGGTGGCTCGGCGGGGAGATCATCTTCCCGTCGGTAGGGGTCCGGGGGATCCGCACGTTCACGGCCAAGAAGGCCTACGAGGACCACCCCGTCCTCGGCACCGACCAGCAGCCGAAGCACACCGATCAGCAGTACGAGGGCCCGGACGACAACGGCGGGGTGCACATCAACTCGGGCATCCCCAACCACGCCTTCTACCTGGTGGCCACCGAGCTCGGCGGCCACTCGTGGGACCAGGCCGGTCGCATCTGGTACCGCACCCTCCAGGAGCTCGACCCCACAAGCAGCTTCTCCGAAGCGGCGGCGACGACGATCCGGATGGGCGCCGAGGAGTTCGGCGACGACGTCGAGCGCATCGTCCGGTCGGCATGGGAGCAGGTTGGTGTCACACCCGCCTCCTGATCCGCCTGATACGCCTGATCCGGCCGGGGCGACCAGGGTCGTCTTCCGCCAGACGGGTGGCTTCACGGGCCGCATCCTCGGAATCGAGCTCGATGCTTCGGACCTCAGCGCCGAGGAGGTGTCGGCGCTGGAGTGGCTCCTGCGCCACGTCGACGAGCACGCCGGCCGCCCCGCATCGGGTGCCCACCGCGACGTCGAGAACTACGAGATCCGGGTCCAGGGCCAGAGCGCGGACCGATGCTTCACCTTCGCCGGGGTAGCCGTCCCCGAGCGGGTCGGTCCCCTGCTCGACCGGCTGAGGCGCGACGCCACGCCCCGGCCCTTGCGCTGAACCGACGAATCCCCTGCGCTTTAGAGGCACAAACACCGCAGGTCAGGGAGATATGGTGCTCGTCGGTCACGACGAGGGGGGAACCAATGAACGAGAGCACGCCGCTCAGCCGACGGGACCTGCTCCGGCTCGGTGCGGTAGCCGGCGGGGCGCTGGTGGCGGGAGCGCTGGTCGGCTGCTCGGAGAGCGATGACGGAGCAGCCGAGGCGAGCACCACCTCGGCGACGCAAGGGACGAAGCCTCAGCTCGTCGCCCTCACGTCGGCCAAGCTCAACACCAGCGCGCCCCCGGTCGTCGACCGTGTCGCCGTGTGGTCGCTGGTCGACAACGCTCACGACATCTTCCTCAAGACCGCCACCGTCGGCGAGGGCGCGCTCAAGTGCGAGATCCAGCGCAGCGGCCTCGGGCTCGGCCCGCGACTCGAGACCCAGCAGCTGAAGAGCGAATTCGGTCTCGGCTTCCACCTGGAGTCGACCCAGGGCGGCCAGAGCCGGAACTACCTGGTCGACTACGGCCTGTCGAAGACGGCCGGGCCTGACAACATGGCGTTCCTCAAGATCAACCCGTCGACCGTCGACGCCCTGATCCTCAGCCACGGGCACTACGACCACTTCGGCGGGCTCCTCCCGCTCCTGGCCAAGTACCGGGCGGAGATGCGCGACGACCTCGATCTCTTCGTCGGGGGGGAGGACACCTTCTGCTACCGGTGGTTCCCCGCCCCGGCGGGCACCCCCGAGACCGAGCGACAGAACTTCGGTGTCCTCGACCGGCGGGAGCTGGACAAGGCGAAGGTACGGGTCGTCATGGCGGAGGAGCCCACGGTCATCGGAGATCAGGCGTTCACCACCGGGGCGATCGGCCGCACGACGTTCGAGACGGTCCAGCCGGCGGCCCAGGTTGAGCTGGGCCAGCGCGACGGGGCGGGCTGCGACTCATCCCACTTCAGCCCGGCGGAACAGGCCGGCCAGATCGTCGCCGACCAGTTCTGGTACGAGCACGCCACCTGCTTCAACGTCAAGGACCGCGGCCTGGTGGTGATCTCGTCCTGCAGCCACGCCGGCATCCTCAACACCATCAAGGCCGCCCAGACCGCGTCCGGGGTCGAGAGGATCCACGCCGTGCTGGGCGGCTTCCACCTCGCCCCGTCCCCCGAGCCCTACGTGGCCCAGACGGTCGAAGCCCTCACGGCGATCAACCCCGACTACCTGGTCCCCATGCACTGCACGGGCGGCACCTTCGTCCGCCTCGCCAATGCGGCGATGCCGGGCAAGATCATCCCGCCGTCCACCGGCACTCGCTTCGCCTTCGGCGCCTGACGTCAGAGTCGGCTCGTCCGCGAGGTTCCGACGTCGATCCTGGCCGGCATCGTCAGCGGCGGCCTTCTGCTCGGCAACTTCGGCGCCCAGGCTCTCGTGAGCCTCGAGGGTGTCAAACTCCCCCTCAACGGCGTCGGCCTCCTCGAAGCTCTCCTGAACCTCCTCGACACCGGGTCGAGCTGCCACAGCGCCGGCGCTGCCGCACCGTGCGGCGGGAACGCCGAAATCCCCGCTACTCCGGACATCGGCCGCGCCCGCCTCGACTTGAGGCGCCCGCCAGGGGCGCGAGAATGGCGCCGTGACCGGCGGGTGGCGGGGCATCACCTTCCTGTTCACGGACATGGAGGGCTCGACCCGGCATTGGGAAGCCACGCCTGAGGCCATGCGGACGGCGATGGAGCGCCACGACGCCCTCCTCTCCGAGAAGATCTCCGCCCTGGGCGGGCGGGTCGTCCTGGAGCGGGGCGAGGGTGACAGTTTCTTCGCCGTGTTCGACCAGCCGGCCGACGCCGTGACCGCCGCCTACGCGACCCAGCGGGCCCTGGCTGCGGAGACCTGGCCGGGAGACATCCCTGTCCTGGTGCGGATGGCCATCCACACCGGCGACGCCGACGCCCACTACCGGGGACCAGACGTCAACCGGTGCGCCCGGCTGCGGGCCATCGCCTGGGGTGGCCAGGTGGTGGTCTCGGCGGCCGTGGAGGAGCTGACCCGCGGCGCCCTACCCGAGAAGGTGTCGCTCGTCGACCTCGGTCGCCACCGGCTCCGTGACCTCACCGTGCCCGAGCAGGTCTTCCAACTCAGCCACCCCGAGCTGAGATCGGAGTTCCCCGCGCTGCGCTCCCTTGGCTCCTTCCGGCACGCCCTCCCCGTCCAGCCGACCAGTTTCATCGGCCGGGAGCGGGAGATCGCCGCGGTCAAGGCGCACGTCCCCGAGCATCCGTTGGTGACGCTGGTGGGGGCGGGCGGCTGCGGGAAGACCCGACTCGCGCTCCAGGTGGCGGCCGAGCTGCTCGACGACTTCGCCGACGGCTGCTGGTTCGTGGATCTGGCCGCCCTGTCCGACGCCGGTTTCGCCGCCCTGGCCGTGGCCCAGACCCTGCAGGTGAGCGAGACGCCCGGGCGCTCTGTGACCGAGGCCGTCGCCGACCACCTCGCCCCCCGGCAGCTGCTGCTGGTGCTGGACAACTGCGAGCACGTCATCGAGGCGGCGGCGGCGCTGGCGGCCACGCTGCTGCAGGCCGCCCCCGGGCTGCGGGTGGTGGGCACCAGCCGGGAACCCCTGGGGGTGCCCGGGGAGCTGGTGTGGCGAGTGCCGTCCCTCGACGTCCCCGACCCGGAACGGTCCTCGCCCGAGGCGCTCCTGGCCGCCGAAGCCGTCCGGCTCTTCACCGAGCGGGCCGCCTCCGCCCGGCCCGGGTTCGCCTTGGCCGGCGGCGAGGCGGCCGTCGTGGCCCGCATCTGCGCCCGCCTGGACGGGATCCCTCTCGCCATCGAGCTGGCCGCGGCCCGGGCCCGCATCCTGTCTCTGGCCGATATCCTCACCCGCCTCAACGACCGGTTCCGCCT
>JBOGFO010000298.1:0-4760 GCA_050743445.1 Acidimicrobiia bacterium | reverse complement strand
AGGCGTACTCCAGGTGGGTGGAGACGACCCGGACCCGGGAGCCGTCGACGTCGAGGACGGCCTCCAGCAGGCCCCGTTGCTCGCCGCCGCGATTGGGGAGGAGGGTGTGGCCCCACTCGATGATCGGGTGGCGGCTCAACAGCGCGTCGCCGTAGAGGGCGGGGCGGCCGTTGCCGCACTCCTCGCCGGAGCGGATGTTGGCCCCGAACCGGGCCTGCATCCCGAGGCTCTCGGCGATGTCGAACGCCTGGTGCCGGCAGCCCGTCTCCTGCTGGTAGACGTCGACCTCCTGGAGGGCGACCACGTCGGCGCCGCTCTCCTCGATGGCCTCGGCCAGTCGCTCCGGGCCCTCCGAGTGGATGTTCCACGTGAGCACCCGCAGGGTGGTGCCGGGCGCCGCTCCGGCCGGTGCACCGGGCAGCGCTGCGCCCGCCACGACCAGGACCATCAGGGCGGCCAGCGCCGGCCACCGGACCCAAGTTCCCATCGACCCCCCATCCCCTCCTGCCCCAGAAAGCACGCCGGTCGCAAGGGTATCGCGCTGGTCCCGGGTGGCGGGTGGCAGGGAGACTGGAGCCATGGCACACATCTACGACGAGATCGACGAGGACCTGGCCGGCTTCCTCGCCCGCCAGCCGGTGTTCTTCGTGGCCACCGCCCCGAGCGGCGACGGTGGCCACCTGAACCTGTCCCCCAAGGGCCTGGCCGGCAGCTTCGCCGTGCTCGATCCCCACACGGTGGCGTACCTCGACCTCACCGGCAGCGGGGTGGAGACCATCGCCCACCTGCGGGAGAACGGCCGGATCGTGCTGATGTTCTGCGCCTTCGAAGGCCGGGCCCGGATCGTGCGCCTCCATGGCCAGGGGTCGGTGGCCCTCGCCGGCGACGACGGCTTCGAGGGGCTGGCGGCCCGGTTCCCGGATCGGATCGGCGTGCGCTCGGTGGTGTCCGTGGCGGTGGAGCGGGTGGCCGACTCGTGCGGGTTCGGCGTGCCCGTCATGCGCTACGACAGCGACCGCAACCAGCTGGAGCGCTGGGCCCGAGGCCGCGGGGACGACGGGCTGGTGGCCTACCGGGCGGAAATGAACGCCCGCAGCATCGACGGCCTGCCCGGGCTCGAGCCCCTGGCCGTCCCCGCGGAATAGCCGCAAGGTCCCGCGGAATAGCTGCCCGTCCCCCGGAATAGCCGGACGACCCCGACCGTTCCTCCAGGTGCCGGATACAATCTCCGACCACGTCCGCCCTGGCACTGCGGACGCATATTTCGCTCCGGGGCCGCCATCCCCGTGGGACGGGCCAGGTCGCTCCCACCGGCCAGAACCGGAGCCTCGACCAGGAGGTCGAAGTACCAATGCTCCGACTTCAGTCGCCCTTGCCGGACGACTACACCACGGCGACCCCCGCCGAGCTCGAGGCCCGGATCCGCACGGCCAAGCAGGCGCTCGACGGCCGGCTGCTGATCCTCGGCCACCACTACCAGCGCGACGAGGTCATCCGCTGGGCCGACGCCCGGGGAGACTCCCTCAAGCTGGCCCGCTACGCCGCCGAGTGCGACTGGGCCACCGACATCGTCTTCTGCGGCGTGCACTTCATGGCCGAGTCGGCCGATGTCCTGACCCGCCCCGCCCAGCGGGTGGTCCTGCCCGACCTCAACGCCGGCTGCTCCATGGCCGACATGGCCGACATCGACCAGATCGAGGAGTGCTGGGAGGCCCTGGCCGGCGTCATCGACGTGGACCGGGTCGTCCCCATCACCTACGTGAACTCGTCGGCCGCGGTCAAGGCCTTCGTCGGCCGTCACGGCGGTGCCTGCTGCACATCCTCCAACGCCCGCCAGGTCCTGTCCTGGGCCCTGGAGCGGGGCGACCGGGTGCTCTTCGCCCCCGACCAGCACCTCGGTCGCAACACCGCCTTCGCCATGAGCTTCCCCGCCACCGACATGCAGGTCTGGAACCCCCGCTTCGACCTCGGCGGCCTGCAGGAGCGGGACGTGAAGGAGGCACGGTTCCTCCTGTGGAAGGGCCACTGCTCCGTGCACCAGCGCTTCAACGTCGACCACGTCGCCGCCGCCCGGCGGGACCACCCCGGCGTGCAGATCGTCGTCCACCCCGAGTGCGCCCACGAGGTGGTCGAGCTCGCCGACTTCGTCGGGTCCACCGAGCGGATCCTGGCCGAGGTGGAACGGGCGCCGGCCGGCTCCGTGCTCGCCATCGGCACCGAGATCCACATGGTGAACCGCATGGCCGCCGACCACCCGGACAAGACGGTGTTCTCCCTCGATCCCCTCATCTGCCCGTGCTCGACCATGTTCCGCATCGACGAGCCCCACCTGGCCTGGTGCCTGGAAGCCCTCGTCCGGGGCGAGATCGTCAACCGGATCACGGTCGACGACGAGACGGCGGAGGGGGCCCGGCTGGCGCTGGCGAGGATGCTCGAGATCGCCTGAGCGGCCCCGTCAGTCGAACGACGGTTCCCGGCCGCCCACGTATGGCGGCTCGACCAGGCGGCACTGGCGCGGGGTGAGCACGGACCGCACCTCGGGTGGCACCGGCGGGCTCGCCGACCACGCCGAGCTTCCCGGGGAGTACTTGTAGAGCAGGGCCAGGCGGTCAGCGGCGCCGTTCCAGGGAATCGTGCAGTGGACCAGCGCCTCCGTGAACACCAGCAGCGAGCCCGCCCGCTGCGGGACCTCGACCATGAGCGCCTCGGCCCCCGCGGGCAGGTGCTCGTCCGTCCGGTGGCTGCCCGGGATGCAGCCGAACCCGCCCTCCCCCGGCCCGGCGGTGGTGAGCGCCCAGGAGAAGCTGAGGAGGCCGTTCCAGCTGCGGCCACCGCGACGCAGGTAGTACTGGGAGGCGTCGAACGGCACGGCCGGCCCGTGGAGGCCGAGCCCCGCCGTCCCCGCCCGCATGGCGATGCCGTACACGTGGTCCAGCCGGGCGTAGGGGCCGATGAGATCGGCCAGGACCTCGACGACGGCCGGGTGATCGATGAGGTCCCGGAAGACCTGGTGCCAGCCGAGCAGGTCGGAGTGGTACCCGAAGCGCTGCTCCATAACCTCCGTCCCCGGCGGGTCGATCCCGTGCTCGGCGATGGCGGCACGCACCGCCGACATCTGCGCGGGGCTGAGCACGTCCTCCAGCAGCAGGAAACCGGAGAGGTCGAAGCGGTAGCGGTCCAGGGCCGAGAGGCTCACGGGCCGACGATAGGCCAGCACGTGCACGCGCCGATCTGTGCTGCAGACCTCGGGCTGAAACGCTCAGGATGGGGCGATCGAGCATCAGCCCACTGTCCACCATGACGTCCCGCTGGCAGGATCAATGCAAGCACCACGGTCGCGACAGAGAGATGCGGAAGAGAGGCGCGGAATGGCGGATGAGGCAACGGGCTCCGAACTCGCGTACGACTACTCCGACGTCGAGGACCGCTGGGCAGTGATCGACCCCTCGGCTCACATCAGCTCCCTCGCCGTTGTCGGGAGCCCTGGGGAGTGGGTCGAAGTGCCGACGAAATTCCCCGCCGTGGTCGGACCCCGCACAACGATTCGCGAGTTCGCCCGAGTCCACGCCGGTTGTATTCGGGAAACCGTCATCGGTGCCGACGTACTGCTCATGGCCGGCTCGCACGTCGGCCACGACGCCATCCTGGGCGATGGGGTCCATCTCGCTCCCAACGTCGTCGTTGGCGGAGTGGCCGAGATCGGTGCCGGCACCCACATCGGTCTCGGCGTCTTGATCCTTCCGAAAAAGAAAATCGGGCGCAACTGCATCGTCGGCGCCGGCTCCGTCGTGACCAAGGACATCCCCGACAACGAGGTGTGGGTAGGTAACCCCGCCACGTTTCGGAAGCCCATCGACAAGCCGCTCGTGTTCGACGACTGAGCCGGTTACCGCAGAGCGAGACTGATCGCTCGCGCCACCTGCTCGAGGTCCGCTTCGGACAGCCCCGGGTGCACCGGGAGTGACAGGCATCGCCGGACGACCTCGGCCGCAACCGGCGTCGAGTCGACCACTACACACGGATGGGCCCGATACACGTCGTAGTCCCACGCCAGCCGGGGGTAGTAGATGCCGGCCTCGACACCCTCCCCCCGCATCCGGTCGACGACGGCGGCCCGATCGGCCGACTCCGGAAGCAGGACGGTGTACTGATGCCAGACGTGCCGCCGCTCCTTCGGAACGGGAGGAGTGACGAGACCCCGCTCGAGCATGTCCAGGAGCACCGAGAGCCGCTGGGCATTGACGTCCCGGGCCGCGTTCAGCTCCCCGATCCGCTCCAGTTGGGGGACTGCGACTGCCGCCTGCAGGTCGGTCATTCGCAGATTGCGACCGATGACCTCATAGCGGTACCTCTCGACCATCCCCTGATTTCGCAGGAGGCGAATCGTGCGGGCTGTCGCCGTGTCCGATGTGGTCACCACCCCGCCCTCGCCAGAGGTGATGTTCTTCGTGGCATAGAACGAGAACGAACCCAGGCCGAAGCTCCCGGCCCGCCGGCCATCGATCTCGGCTCCGTGCGCTTGCGCAGCATCCTCGATCATGGCGAGACCATGCCGTGACGCGACGTCCATGAGGGCAGGCATTTGAGCCATCAAGCCATAGAGATGGACCGGAATGAGGGCCACGGTCCGGGCGTTCACCAGAGCCGCAGCGCTTTCCGGGTCCATCGTGTAGTCCGGGGTGACATCAGCGAAACGGACGGTTGCCCCGGTGCGCAGCACCGCGTTCACGGTGGCTGCGAAGGTGAGGGGGGACGTGATG
>JBOGFO010000297.1:0-10062 GCA_050743445.1 Acidimicrobiia bacterium | reverse complement strand
TTCCGGAGCTTCGTGGCCGGCGTGGCGGCCGAGGTCGTCCGGGACGACCGCCCGGACCCCGTCGAGCGGTCGTACCTGGTCGCCTGCGACTGGTCCTACGGCCGGTACCTCTTCGACGCCCTGGCCGACGCCGGCGCCGAGTTCGGCCTGCGAACCCTCGCCTAGCGGCCCCCGCCCACCTTGACCTGGGGCCGCTTCCAGGTCCGGAACGTGACGGTGATGGAGCCGTCGGCCAGACCGGCATGGGCGTCGGCGGTGAACTGCACGCCGTTACCGTAGGAGCATGCTCCCCCTCGAGGCCGTCCCCGACGCCGCCACCCTGGCCAAGGCCGCCGCCGGGCGGATCATCGAGGTGGCGGACCGGGCTCTCGACGCCCGGGGCCGGTTCGTGGTCGCCGTCTCCGGGGGGCGCACCCCGTTGCGGCTCTTCGACGAGCTGACTCACCGGCCCCTGCCCTGGCGGAGCATCCACGTGTTTCAGGTCGACGAGCGGGTCGCCCCCTTCGGCCATCCCGACCGCAACCTGACCGGGCTGATGGAGCATCTGCTGGAGCACGTGCCCATCCCCGACGCCAACGTGCATCCCATGCCGGTCGAGGCGTCCGATCTCGAGGCGGCCGCCGCCGACTACGCCGCCGAGCTGGCCGAGGTCACCGAGGACGGCGTGCTCGACCTGGTCCACCTCGGCCTGGGCGATGACGGCCACACCGCCTCCTGGCCGCCGGACGACCCGGTGGTGGAGGTGACGGACGCCGACGTGGCCGTGGTCGGGCTGTTCAACGGCTACCGGCGGATGACCCTGACCCCACCGCCGGTGAACCGGGCCGGGCGCATCCTGTGGTTGGTGGACGGCCCGGGCAAGGCGCCGGTGCTCGCCCGCCTCCTTGACGCTGACCCGGCGATCCCCGCCTCCGGGGTTCGGCGCGACGGCGCCATCGTGCTGGCCACCTCGAATGCCGCCTCCCGGGACGCCTAGCCTTTCCCACCATGGATTTCGCCTTCACGGACACCCAGGAGCAATTCGCCGCCGAGCTGGCCCGCTTCGCCGAGAAGCGCCTGGCGCCGGACTACGCCCGCTGGGACCGGGGCGAGCCCTTCCCCATGGAACGGCTGGCCGAGCTGGCGGCTCTGGGCGTCACCGGCCTGCGGGTCCCCGAGGAGTACGGCGGGACCGAGGCCTCCTACGTGACCCTGGGCATCGCCGCCGAGCAGCTGGCCCGGGGCGACTTCAACTACACGCTCTTCGTCCAGCTCGGCGCCATCGCCGCCGACCTCCTCAGCCTCCACGGCTCGGACGCGGTGAAGGAGCGCTGGCTGCCGGCGCTGGCCGAGGGCCGCTCCGTGGTGGCCTTCGCCCTCACCGAGCCCGGCGTGGGCTCGGACGCGGCCCGGCTCGTGTGCCGGGCCGAGCGGGCCGACGGGGGCTGGGTCCTCACCGGGGAGAAGTCGTCGATCACCTTTGCCGGCGACGCCGATGCCTCGGTCGTCTTCGCCCGCACCGGCGGCGACGGCGCCCGGGGGGTGAGCGCCTTCCTGGTTCCCCTCGACGGTCCCGGTGTGGGCCGCCAGGTCTACGCCAGCGCCGGCGAGCGGCTCACCCAGCGGGGATCGCTGTTCCTCGATCAGGTGTCAGTACCCGACGACCACATGCTCGGTGACGAGGGCGGCGGCTTCGTCCAGGCCATGCAGTCCTTCGACTTCAACCGGGCCATCATCGCCCTCGCCTTCGTCGGCACGGCCGGCCAGGCCATCGACGAGGTCATCGCCTACACCAAGGAGCGCCACGCCTTTGGCCGGCCGCTGGCCACCCACGAGGGCGTCGCCTTCCAGGTGGCCGAGCACCTCACCACCCTCGACGCCGCCCGCCTGCTCAGCTACCGGACGCTGTGGAAGAAGGACCGGGGCGAGCCCCACGCCTCCGAGGCGGCCATGTCCAAGTGGTTCGCCGGCAAGGTGGGCGTCGAGGCCACCCATGCCGCCATGCTCCTCCACGGCTACGCCGGCTACTCGACCGATGCCCCCTTCGAGCAACGGCTGCGGGACCTGATCGGCCTCCAGATCGGCGACGGCACCCCCGAGATCATGAAGGGGATCATCGCCCGCGAGGCGTACGGCCGGGCCTTCACCTCGTACCGCTGACCCCGCCGCTTCAAGGTGGGCGCGATTGTGGCCCTGTGAGGGCCAACATCGCGCCCGCTTTCAGGATTCGGTGGGTTCGAAGTCGAGGGAGAGGGAGTTGATGCAGTAGCGCTGCCCGGTGGGGGCGGGGCCGTCGGGGAAGACGTGTCCCAGGTGGCCGCCGCAGCGCTTGCACACCACCTCGATGCGGACCATGCCGTGGCTGCTGTCGGTGTGGCTCTCGATGTTGTCCTCGTCCTCGGGGGCGTAGAAGCTCGGCCAGCCCGAACCGGAATCGAACTTGGTCCCGGACGAGAACAGTTTCGTCCCGCAGCCGGCGCACACGTAGGTCCCGTCGGCCTTGTTCTCCAGCAGCTTCCCGGTGAAGGCCCGTTCCGTCCCCGCCTCGCGCAATACGGCGTACCGGTCGGGGTTGAGCAGGCTCCGCCACTCCTCTTCGGTCTTCTCCACGTCGCGTCCCATGGCGGCCAGCCTAGGTGGACGCGGGCGCCCCCAGGGCGGCCAGGAAGCCGTCGGGATCCTCCAGGCTGACGGCCAGCCGGCGGAGGTTCACGGGGATGGCGAGCGTCCAGGCCCGGACCGGCGGTTCCACGTCGAGGCGGACGATTCCGTGGCGGGACCCATTGACCAGCCAGCTGCCCCGCCACCCGTGGGCGCCGGCCGTGATGCCGGCCACGTCCGGGTCCCGGCAGGCGCCGGAGATCGACCGGCGGGGGATGTGGGCCGTGAAGCCCCAGCCCATGTGCACATGGACGCTGTCGTCGTCGAGATCCACGTAGGAGCGGCGCTGCGGCATGGCCAGCAGGGGGAAGAGCTTGGCGTTGATCCCGTCGTAGCGGATGGGGAAGCGTTGGGCCACGGCGTCCATGGTGTCCGTTCTGTACCCCTTCCGCACGTCGCCGGCAACGTGTAACATCTGCACATCCACGCAGATGAGAAGGAGTTGATGGTGGCGGAGAGCCCGACGGCCGTGGCGGTGGACACCTGTGAGGTCCGCATGGTCGACCCCGCCCGGGTGGCCGAGGTCCGCGAGGGCCTCATCGGCCTGCCCGAGGCGGAGCGCCTCGCCGGCCTGTTCCGCCTCCTCGGGGACCGCACCCGGACCCGCATCCTCTTCGCCCTGGCCGAAGCCGGCGAGCTGTGCGTCTGCGACGTCGCCGCCGCCGTGGGTGTGCCCGAGACGTCGGTCTCCCAGGCCATGCGCCTGTTGCGGACGGCCGGGGTGGTGCGGGCCCGCCGCGACGGCCGGATGGTGTGGTACCGCCTCGACGACGACCACGTCCGCCTCCTGCTCGACCTGTCCCGCGAGCACCTGCGCCACGGAGTCGACTGATGGGCGCGGAACACGCCCACGCCCACGAGACCGAAGCCGCGGTGCTGCCCCCGGGGGGGCGCCCGGCCGCCCTGGCCCGGGCCCGGATCCTCAACCGGCTCACCCTGACCTGGAACATCATCGAGGGCATCGTGGCCCTGTCGGCCGGGATCGCCGCCGGGTCGGTGAGCCTCATCGGCTTCGGCATGGACTCGACCATCGAGGTGTCGGCCTCCCTGGTCCTGGCCTGGCGGCTCTACCAGGAGCGGCGGGCCGGCTGCATGGCCGAGTACGACCGGCGGGCGGTCCGGCTCATCGCCGCCGCCTTCACCGCCCTCGCCCTCTACGTCTGGATCCAGGCGATCTCCGACCTCGTCACCGGCTCCCGGCCCGACGCCAGCGTGCCCGGCCTGGCCATGGCCGTCCTCTCCTTCCTGGTCATGCCCTGGCTGGCCCGGGCCAAGCGGGCCCTGGCGCCCGCCCTCGGCTCCCGGGCCGTGGCCGCCGACGCCGACCAGACCAACCTCTGCGCCATGCTCTCCGGCGTCCTCGTCGTCGGCGTAGGACTCAACGCCCTGTTCGGCTGGTGGTGGGCCGACCCGGTGGCGGCCCTGATCATCGGTGTCCTGGCCGCCGCCGCCGCCCGCAAGGCCTGGTCGGCGGAGTCGCTGGCCGACACCTGCTGCCCGTAGCCGGCCGGCTCAGCCCGCCGTAGCCCGGGCCAGGGTGGCGCAGCGCGCCGCGGCCAGCTCCGCCAGGCCCATCAGCAGGGCCTCATCGTCGGGACCGAAGGCGCCGGGCGTGTCGGAGTCGACGTCGAACTGACCCACGATCTCGCCCTCGTGGCGAATCAGCACGACGATCTCGGACCGGGTCGACGTCGAGCAGGCCAGGTAGTTGTCGAGCTCGCCCACGTCGGCCACCACCTGGTTCTCGCCCGTGGCCACGGCGGTGCCGCACACGCCCCGGCCGACGGGGATGCGGACGTGGTCGGTCGGCTCCCCGACGTAGGGTCCGAGCACCAGCTCCTCCCCGGCCAGCAGGTACAGCCCTACCCAGTCCCACTCCGGCCGGGCGCCGTGGACGAGCGCCACCACGGCGGCCAGGGCGGCCTCGTCATCGGCGGCCTCGGCGAGGATGCCGGCGGCCTGCGTCTCGATCTCCTGGTCGTCCATCGGGCCCCACAGTAGGGTGCGCCGGTGCCCCGCCCCAGTCCCGCCCAGGCCGCGGCCGAGCTGGCCGCCCGGGATCCGGTCATGGCCAAATTGGTGGAGGCCACCGGCCCGCCGAAGCTGACCGGCCGGCGTCAGCCGGACCACTTCTCCGCCCTGTGCGAGAGCGTCGTCTACCAGCAGCTGGCGGGGAAGGCGGCGGCCGCCATCTACGGCCGGCTGTGCACCGCCCTCGGGGGGACGCCCACGCCCGACGGGATCATCGCCGCCGACGACACGACGTTGCGGTCCGCCGGCCTCTCCGGCGCCAAGGCCGCCTGCCTGCGGGCCCTGGCCGAGGCCACCACCTCGGGGCGGCTGGTGCTCGGGACCGGCCTGACCCGTATGGGTGACGACGAGCTGGTCGATCAGCTGAGCGCCGTGCGGGGCATCGGCCGGTGGACGGCCGAGATGTTCCTCATCTTCTCGCTGGGCCGCCTCGACGTGTGGCCGGTGGGCGACTACGGCGTGCGCAAGGGCTACGCCGCCGCCTACGGCCTGCCCGACCTGCCCACCCCCCGCCAGCTCATGCCCCTGGGCGACGCCTTCCGGCCCTACCGCACGGTGGCGGCCTGGTACTGCTGGCGGGCGGCGGAGAACCCCGAGCTGGTCCGAGCGGTCGCGCCGTAGGCTCTCGTCCCGTGCGCATCCCCGTCCGTGTCCTCGACCCCGATCTCGCCCTGCCGGCCACCGCCCATCCGGGGGACGCCGGCTACGACCTGCGGGCCCGGGAGGCGGTGGTCCTGCCTGCTGGCGGCGGACGGGCGGCTGTGCCCACGGGAGTGGCCCTGTCCATCCCCGAGGGTTACTGCGGCCTGGTGCTGCCCCGCTCCGGTCTCGCCCTCCGCCACGGGGTCACGTGCCTCAACGCCCCCGGGCTCATCGACTCCGGCTACCGCGACGAGGTGCGGGTGATCCTGGTCAACCACGACCCCACCATCCCCTTCGAGGTGGCCCGGGGCGACCGCATCGCCCAGCTGCTCATCTCCCGGGCCGAGGCCGTGGAGTGGGAACCGGTCGACGATCTCGAGGCGTCGGCCCGGGGCACGGGGGGCTTCGGCTCCACCGGGCGCCGCTGAACCACACGGCCCGGGGCGGGCTTGCCGCCGTCGGGCGCTGAGTCGCCTTCCGGTATGCTTACGAAAATCATTCTCATTTAGAAACGTTGGATTCATGAGGAAGACGCAGGGCCGGATGCAGGGAGGGCGGATGGTCGCCGCCGTCCTGGCCGGCGCCCTCCTGGTCGGGGCCTGCGCCGACGACGAGGGTGGAGCCACCCGGACCGGTGACCGGCCCCGGGTGGTGGCCGCCTTCTTCCCGCTCTTCGAGGCCGCCCGGCGGGTCGGCGGTGACCGGGCGGGGGTGGTGAACCTGACGGCGGCGGGGACGGAACCCCACGCCCTCGAGCTCACCTCCGACCAGGTCGACCGCATCGAGGCCGCGGACGTCGTCATCTACCTGGGCAACGGCTTCCAGCCCGCCGTGGAGGAGGTGGCCCGGCGGGCCGAGGGCGAGATCGTCGATGCCCTCGACGGGGCCAAGGTGGAGGACGGGGACCCCCACGTGTGGCTCGACCCGGCCCTGCTGGGCGAGATCGTGGAACGAGTGGAAGCCGCACTGGTCAAGGTGGACCCGGCAGGAAAGGCCGGCTACGCCGAGAACTCCGCCGCCTACCGCAACGAGCTCGGCCTCCTCGACGACGAGTTCGGCCAGCGCCTGGCCACCTGCGAGCGCCGGGTGATCGTCACCGCCCACTCCGCCTTCGGGTACCTGGCCCGGCGCTACCGGCTGACCCAGGAGCCCATCGCCGGCCTGGCGCCCGAGTCCGAGCCCGACCCCCAGCGCCTCGCCGAGCTGGCCGACCTGGTGAAGTCCACCGGCACCACCACGGTCTTCACCGAGACGCTGGTGTCCCCCCGCGTCGCCGAGACGCTGGCCCGCGAAGCGGCGGTGACGACGGCGGTCCTCAATCCCCTCGAGGGGCTGAGCGAGTCCGAGATCGCGGCCGGCGGCAGCTACGTCGCCGTGATGAAGGACAACCTCGCCGCGCTGACCGGAGCCCTGGGCTGTGCCGGCTGAGGCGAGGGGTAAGCTCCACGAACAGTTCTCATTCCGGGAGGCTGCCCTGCCCGCCGCCCTGCAGATCGACGCCGTGTCGTTCGCCTACCCCACCCAGGCGGTGCTCGACTGCACCAGCCTCGCGGTCGAGGCCGGCGAGTTCGTGGCCCTGGTCGGCTCCAACGGCTCGGGGAAGTCGACCCTGCTGCGCATCGCCCTGGGCCTGATCCGGCCCCACGGGGGCGAGGTCCGCCTCTTCGGCGTGCCCCCGGCCCGTCTGGCCGAGCGCTGGCGGGTGGGCTACGTGCCTCAACGCCCGGTGCTGGCCGACGTGCTGCCCGCCACCGTCGAAGAGGTGGTGGCCTCGGGCCGCCTGGCCCGCCGGGGGTGGCGCCACCGCCTGAACGCGGACGATTGGGCGCAGGTGCAGGCCGCCCTGGTCGCCGTCGATCTGTGGTCCCTGCGCCGGCGGCTCCTCCCCGAACTCTCCGGCGGCCAGCAGCAGCGGGCGTTCATTGCCAAGGCCCTGGCCACCGGCCCCGATCTCCTCGTGCTCGACGAACCCGTGGCCGGTGTCGACGTGGAGTCCCAGCACCGGTTCCGCGACACGCTGGTGACGCTGCGCGAGCAGGGGACGGCCGTGCTGCTCGTCTCCCACGAGCTCTCGGCGGTGGCCGACGACCTCGACCGCGTGCTCGTCCTGCGCCGGGGCAAGATCGCCTTCGACGGCACCCCGGCGGCGCTCTCCGCCACCGGCGTCAGCCTGGGTATCCACCCCGAGGACCTGCCCATGTGGCTGGAGCGATGATCTCCGTCCTGGCCGCCCTTCCCCTCCCGTGGCCCTTCGAGCGCCAGTACATGCAGCTGGCCCTCCTGGCCGGCGTGGTCGTGGGCGCCTCCGCACCGATGATCGGTGCCTTCCTCGTCCAGAAGCGCATGTCGCTCATGGGTGACGGCATCGGCCACATCGCCTTCGCCGGCGTCGCCGGGGGCCTCCTTCTCGGCGTGTGGCCTCTGGGCAGCGCCCTCGTGGTCGCGGTGCTGGGGGCCGTCGGGCTCGAGTGGCTCCGGTCCCGGCGGCGGGCGTCGGGCGACCTGATGCTCGCCCTCCTCTTCTACACCGGCATCGCCGGAGGCGTGGTCCTCTCCGAGCTGGCCGGCTCCCTCAACGCCTCGGTGCTCACCTACCTGTTCGGCTCCATCCTCACCGTCAGCCCCGGCGACGCCTGGCTGGTGGCGGTGCTGGGTACGGGCATCGCCGGCGCCGTGGCCGTCAGCTGGCGGGCGCTGTTGGCCGTGGTCCTCGACGAGGAGGCGGCCCGGGTGGCCGGCCTGCCCGTCGACGCGCTCAACCTGGCGCTCGCCGCCCTGGCCGCCCTCACCGTGGTGGCGGCCATGCGGGTGGTGGGCGTCCTCCTCGTGGCCGCCCTCATGGTGCTGCCGGTGGGGGCCGCCCAGCGCTTCGCCTCCTCGTTCCGGTCGACCCTCGTGTGGTCGTCCGGCATCGGGGCCTCGTCGGCCGTGGCCGGGCTCGTCGCCGCCCGCGTCTACGGGTTGGCCCCCGGAGGCTCGATCGTGCTGGTGGCGGCGGGCGCCTTCCTGGTGGCCAGCGCCGTCGGGGCCCGCCTGCGGCCGGGCCGTTCCGCGGCCAGCCCGTTGCCCGGCTGACGCGACAAGCTCAGCCGGCCACACTCAGCAGGGAACGCTGGTGGCGGTGGGCGGGCGGGGGGAGCGCCGCCCGTCGGTCGTCTGCCACCGGTTGGCTTCGATGACGCCGGCGACGTCGCAGCCGGACATGGGCCCGGGGACGGGATTCACGATGGGCGACATGAGGTCGCCCTCGAAGTTGGCATGGCGGAGGCCGAGGGCGTGGCCCATCTCATGCTTGGTGATCTGCTCGACGGCGCCCGTCCCGCCCGGAGCCCGGGGGGCGTCCACATTGAGCTTCGCCTGCTTGATGAGGCCCCGCTGGGTGAAGGAGGTCACGGCCAGACCCTCGCTGTCGCCCGAACCCTCGGTGTAGATGATGACGATGTCGGTCTTCTTGGTCCCCTCCGGCACCTCGCGGAGGACGATGGTGGGAAGGGCGTCATCCCAGGCCCGGATGGCGCCACGCATGACATCGCCCGTCGCCGGGTCGGCACCGCTCAGGCTGTACGTCAGCTGGCCGTCGGCCAGGCTCCGGCCCCAGGCGCAGCACAACTCGATGGCCGGCCCGCCCTCCGCCTGGGCTGCGCCGAAGGTGGGGAGCACCACGCTCCACACTGCGCCCAGGAGGACGATGCCCGCCCGGACGCCACCCACTCGCTTCCCGTCCTCCGCCACGAGGCCCTCCCGGGATCGTCGATCACGGGGAAGCCTAGATTCAGGGGATTACATTCGCAACTCTGACAACAGTTCCTGACAACACCTACACCTGAACCGCGGGTACGGTACGCCCCGGTGCCGAAGAGGAGGGTGTTGTGATGGTGATTCGATTCCGGTCTGCGCTCGTGGTGGCCCTACTGGCCTTCACCCTCGGAGCCGGGTGCGGCGATGACAGCGGTACGGCCGAGAACCTGGGCGAAGACTCCGCCGCGACGACGTCGTCGACCGCGACCGAGGCGACGGCCACGAGTGCGCCGGCGGCATCGGTGAGCTTCGCCGAGCCCGCGGACGGCGCCAAGCTGACCTCTCCGCTCAAGGTCAAGATGCAGGCCACCGGCGTCACCATCGAGCCCGCCGGCGAGGTGAAGGCCGGCGCCGGCCACTTCCACATCACCGTGGACGGCGGGTGTGTCACCCCCGGCGAGGTCATCCCCAATGACGCCACCCACCTCCACTACGGCAAGGCGCAGACCGAAGCCGAGGTCCCGTTGGAAGCCGGGAGTCACACCCTGTGCCTGCAGGTCGGCGACGGCGCCCATACGGCCCTCGACCTGGCCCAGACCATCACGGTCGAGGTGACCGCCGGGGGCACCGGCTACTAGGGAGGGAGCGGCCGCGAAAGAATGGCGCAATGAAGGGGGAGGGGGCTGGCTGGTTGGGGGGGAATCTTGCCCGGTACCCGGGGGAGGAGCAGCAGGAAAAGTACCTCCCAGGTGCTTTTCCTGCTGGGGCGCTTCTGCCCCGCTCGCCCGGCTGCCCTCCCACCGCCTCTTTCAATGCATCTTTTGACTGCGCTCTTCTAGGCGACGGCCACCGGCGGCCGCCGGCCGGCCCACGGCCGGGCCTCCTCCAGCTGGGAGGCGACCCGGATGAGGACGTCCTCGGCGCCGTAGGCCGCCACCAGCTGCACGCCCACCGGTAGGCCGGCCGGCGTCCAGTGCAGCGGCAACGAGATCGCCGGCTGGCCGGTGACGT
>JBOGFO010000296.1:0-4656 GCA_050743445.1 Acidimicrobiia bacterium | reverse complement strand
GCTTCGACGAGCTGCCCAAGCCTCGTGAGATCTACGACTTCCTGAACGACTTCATCATCGGCCAGGAGCACGCCAAGAAGATCCTGGCTGTGGCCGTCTACAACCACTACAAGCGGGTTGAGGCCGGCGCCTACGGCGATCCCGAGATCGAGCTGCAGAAGTCGAACATCCTCCTCATCGGGCCCACCGGGTGCGGCAAGACGCTCCTGGCCCAGACGATGGCCCGCCTGCTCAACGTCCCCTTCGCCATCGCCGACGCCACCGCCCTCACGGAAGCGGGCTACGTCGGTGAGGACGTCGAGAACATCCTCCTCAAGCTGATCCAGGCGGCCGACTACGACGTCAAGAAGGCCGAGACGGGGATCATCTACATCGACGAGATCGACAAGATCGCCCGGAAGGCCGAGAACCCGTCGATCACCCGGGACGTCTCCGGTGAGGGCGTCCAGCAGGCGCTGCTCAAGATCCTGGAGGGGACCACCGCATCGGTGCCGCCCCAGGGTGGACGCAAGCACCCCCACCAGGAATTCATCCAGATCGACACCACCAACGTCCTCTTCATCTGCGGCGGGGCCTTCGCCGGCATCGAGAAGATCATCGAGAGCCGCATCGGCCACAAGGGGATCGGCTTCGGCGCCGACATCCGCAAAGCCGAGGAGAAGGAGCTCGGGGTCATCCTCTCCCAGGTGCTGCCCGAGGACCTGCTCAAGTTCGGGCTCATCCCCGAGTTCATCGGCCGTCTGCCCGTCATCGGCGCGGTGAGCAGCCTGGACCAGGACGCGCTCGTGCGCATCCTGGTCGAACCGAAGAACGCCCTGGCCAAGCAGTTCCAGAAGTTCTTCCAGTTCGACAACGTCGAGCTGGAGTTCGACGACGCAGCCCTCCAGTCGATCGCCGACCAGGCGCTCCTGCGTGGGACCGGCGCCCGAGGCCTGCGCGCCATCCTCGAAGAGGTGCTGCTCAACGTGATGTACGAGCTGCCCTCCCGCAACGATGTGGGCAAGTGCGTCATCGACCAGTCCGTGGTGCTCGAGAAGGTGAACCCCACCCTGGTTCCGAGGGTGGAACCGGCCGCCGAACGCGGCCGGCGCAGCGCCTAGCCGGCACCGCACACCTGGCTCGTTTGGGATTTCGGGTGGCTAAGCGCGCCCAGATCGGGTACGACGTCACCATGGGAACGATCGTGAAGACCATGGTGGTGGGCTCGGTGGCCGGCGGGGGAGCGGGTTACGCCCTGGCCCGGAAACAGGGTCAGGAAGGCAAGGAGGCGCTCGTCACCGCGGGCAAGGGCGCCGCCTTCGGCGCAGCCGGCGGCGGGATGCTGGGTGCCGGCCTGGCCGTCCGAGGTCGCCGGAAGGCACGCCGCAAGCCCGAAGCACCGGGCACCATGGCCGAGGTCGCCCGGGCGCTCCCGGGCAAGGTCGCCGAGATGATGGAGGCGGTCTCCGAGCAGGTGCAGGAGGCGGCCGAGGCCGCCCCCGAGGTGCTCGAGGTCGCCCAGGAGGCCGTGGAACGGCGGCGGCGGGAGGCGACCAGGGCGGCGGTGAAGGCCGGGCGCCAGATGGAGAAGGCAGCCCGCAAGCAGGCGGCCGAATCCCGCAAGAAACTGGAGAAGGTGGCCCGTAAGCAGGCGGCGGCATCGGCCAAGGCGGCGGAGAAGGCCGCGGCGCGGGCGGAGAAGGCCGCCGAGCGCTTCGCCGAGCAGGCCGGCGCCAAGGCGCGCCAGGCGGCCGAGAAGGCGGCCGCCCGCTCCCGTCAGGCGGCGGAGAAGGCCGCCAAGCAGGAATCGGTGCAGGCGGCCAAGGCGGCGGCGAAGGAAGCTGCGGACCAGTCCCGGGCGGCGGCCAAGGAAGCCGCCGACCGGTCCCGGGCGGCGGCGAAGAAGGCGGTCGAGAAGTCGCGGCCCTACATCGAGCCGGCCATCGAGCGGGCCAAGCCGGCGGTGGCCCGGGGGGCGGAGAAGGTGCGGGAGGCGGCCAGCAACGGGCACGCTCCGGCCTCGGTGGTGGAGCTGCGGATGGCCCTCGACAACGCCGTGGCCTCGGGGCGCAAGATCCCGCACGACAAGGCGCTCGTGACCCGCCTGGTCTGACGCGCCAATGAGCGGCGGCGGAACGGCCGCGCCCCCGTACAATCTCCCGCCATGTCCATGGCTTTTCGCCCCGCGGCCGGTCACAGGCTCTGATGTCCTCGCCCGCCGCCGAGATGCCCAAGGCCTACGACCCGGTCCCGGCCGAAGCGCGCTGGTACGCGGCGTGGGAGGAGGCGGGGGCCTTCCGGCCTGAGGTGCACCCGGACGGCGAGCCGTTCTGCATCGTCATCCCGCCGCCCAACGTCACCGGCTCGCTGCACATGGGCCATGCCTTCGAGCACTCCCTCATCGACGCCACCATCCGGCGCAAGCGCATGCGGGGCTACGCCGCCCTCTGGCTGCCCGGCACCGACCACGCCGGCATCGCCACCCAGAACGTGGTGGAGCGGGAGCTGGCCAAGGAGGGGCTCGACCGCCACGAGATCGGCCGCGAGGCGTTCGTGGAACGGGTCTGGCGCTGGAAGGAGACCTCAGGCGGCAAGATCACCGCCCAGATGCGCAAGATGGGCGCGTCCTGTGACTGGAGCCGCGAGCGCTTCACGATGGACGAGGGCTGCTCCCGGGCGGTGCGGGTGGTGTTCGTCCGCCTCTACGAGGAAGGTCTCGTCTACCGGGCCAACCGGATCATCAACTGGTGTCCCCGGTGCCACACGGCCCTGTCCGACATCGAGGTCGAGCACGAGGACACCGACGGCGAGTTGGTCCACATCCGCTACCCCTTCAAGGAGGGGGACGGCTTCATCACCGTGGCCACCACCCGGGCCGAGACGATGCTCGGGGACACCGCCGTGGCCGTCAATCCCACGGACCCCCGCTACGCCGGCACCGTGGGTCGCACCCTGGTGCTGCCGCTGGTCGGCCGGGAGATCCCGGTCGTGGCCGACGACGCCGTCGACCCCGACTTCGGCACCGGAGCCGTCAAGGTCACCCCGGCCCACGACCCCAACGACTTCGAGATCGCCGGGCGCCACAGCCTGCCTCCGGTCGACATCTTCACGGAGTCGGCCGTGGTCAACGCGGCCGGCGGACGCTTCGCCGGCCTGGCCCGCTACGCCGCCCGGGAGGCGGTCAAGCAGGCGCTGAGCGAAGAGGGTCTCATCGACCAGGTCGAGACCCATCGCCACGCCATCGGACACTGCTACCGCTGCCACACCGTGGTGGAGCCCCGCCTGTCGCTCCAGTGGTTCGTCAAGTCGCGGCCCCTGGCCGTTCCGGCCATCGACGCCGTCAAGGAGGACCGCACCCAGTTCATCCCGGAGCGTTGGGAGACCCTGTATTTCAACTGGATGGAGAACCTGCGGGACTGGTGTGTCTCCCGCCAGATCTGGTGGGGGCACCGCATCCCGGCCTGGTACTGCCGGGACTGCGGGACGATCATCGTCTCGGTCGAGGACCCGACCACCTGCCATGGCTGCGCCTCGTCCGACCTGACCCAGGACGAGGACGTCCTCGACACCTGGTTCTCCTCGGCGCTGTGGCCCTTCACCACGCTGGGCTGGCCCGACCAGACACCGGACCTGAGCCGCTTCTATCCGAACGCCATGCTGCACACGGGCTTCGACATCATCTACTTCTGGGTGGCCCGGATGATGCAGATGGGCCTGCACTTCCTGGGGGACGTGCCCTTCCGGGAGGTGGCCATCCACGGCTTGGTGCGCGACGCCGAAGGCCGCAAGATGTCGAAGAGCTACGGCAACGTCGTCGACCCCCTGGAGATGGCGGGCCGCTATGGCGCCGACGCCCTGCGCTTCGCCATGGTGCGGGCGGCCAGCCCGGGCCACGACGTGCCCCTGGCCGAGGAGTGGGTGCAGGGGGGCCGCAACTTCGTCAACAAGCTGTGGAACGCGTCCCGGTTCGTGGCCATCAACCTCGACGGCCAGCCGCTCTCCGCCTTCGACGCCCGTCCGCTGGGCGGCCCGCCGGCGCTACCCGAGCGCTGGATCCTCTCCCGGCTGGCGCAGGTGACGGCCGCGGTGGACGAGGGCTTCGAACGCTACGACTTCGCCGACGGGGTCCAGAAGCTCCAGGCCTTCGTGTGGAGCGAGTTCTGCGACTGGTATCTGGAGCTGGCCAAGCGGCCGCTGGCCGCCGGGGGGGACGAGCGGGCCCGGGTCCAGCACGTCCTCAGCGCGGTCCTCTCCGGCATCCTGCGGCTGCTGCACCCCACCATCCCCTTCGTCACCGAGGAGCTGTGGCACCGGCTCGGTGGCGAGGGCCTCCTGACGACGGCCGCCTGGCCCGAGGCCGACCACGGCCGCATCGACGAGGAAGCCGATGCCTCCATGACGTCCGTCATCGAGATCGTCTCCGCCATCCGGCGGTTCCGCTCCGAGCACAAGATCGCCCGCTCCAAGCGCCTCGCCGCCTTTGTCGTCCCTGCCACCGCGGCCCAGGGTCAGGCCCTCACCGACCTCGCCACCGAGCTGTCCACCCTGGCCGGGTTGGAGGCCCTGGAGCTGGTCGAGGCCCGCCCCCCCCAGCCGGGCGAGCAGCGGCTGGTGGCGGCGGGGGCCACCATCGCCGTCCCGCTGGCCGGCGTGGTGGACGTGGCCGCCGCCCTGGCC
>JBOGFO010000295.1:0-6850 GCA_050743445.1 Acidimicrobiia bacterium | reverse complement strand
GCGTGGTCAACCAGATCGGCTCGGCCCGGCCCCGCACCTTCCGGTTGGGCAAGCGCACCGTGTACCTGACCACCGGCACCAAGCAGAGCATCGCCGTGTGGTTCAAGGGCCCCCACATGTTCGTCCTCGCCTCGCGCTCCGACTACGACCAGCCCCGGTCGCTGCTGCGGGCCGTCCTGGAGATCAAGCCGTGACCGGCCACCGGAGCCGTTGCGCGCTGTCCCTGGTCGGGCTGCTGGCCGTCCTCGGCCTGGCCGGGTGCACCAGCGAGGCCAGCACCACGGAGAAGACGCTCCGGGCCGCCCTGCGGGAGACCGAGCACCTCGCCCACCGCTTCATCTACCGGGAGACCTTCATCGCCGAGGAGTCGAAGCGCGACACCGAGGTGGTGGGCCTGGTGGAGGACGACCTGCGCTACAAGGCCCGCCTGTCGGTGGACAGCGTGGCCGTCCTCGACGAGGTCGTGAGCGACGACGCCCTCGCCGTCCGGCTCATCCAGCCCACGGCCCTGACCGACTTCCTGCGCAAGCCCGGCGAGCGGGGCAAGGGCGGTGCCGGTGTGGGGACGTCCGAACCGGGAGCGCCCGCGGCTCCCACCCCGGTCGCCACCGGCGACGAGGCGCCCGATCCGGCGCAGGCGCTGCGGTCCCGGCGCTGGGTGCTGGACAAGGGGGGGGCGCCGGCCGTGTTCGCCGCCAACCCGGCCGACGAACGGTCCCTGGGCGACGACCCCGTCCTCGACGCCCTCGACATCTTCGCCCACGTGGAGCGGGCCATCGACGAGGCCGCTTTCATCGGCGAGTACAACGAGGAGTCGATCGAGCCCGTGTACAAGCGGGACGAGGATCCCTTCGACAAGCCCGAGAAGGGCTCGGATGTCGTCCGCTACGACTTCTCCGCCCCCAAGCTGCCCAAGGCCTCTGACCGGGCCGGCGGCAACCAGGTGACCCCTGATGTCCGCCACTTCCGCAAGATGGCGGTGTACGTGAAGGACGGGCGGGTCCTGCAGGTGTCCGAGGTCATCGACGTGGCCTCCCGCCTCGAGGATCTGGCCGAGGTGTACGAGACGAAGTTCCCCAAGGACCGGGATCCCGATGAGGTGGCGGCGGTGGCCATCGACGCCCTCAACACCATCCGTACCGGCCAGGGTCAGGATCCGATCCGGCTCCGGACCATGTCCTACAACCTGAAGGACCTGGGCGAGAATGTGAAGGTCGACCTGCCCACCGAAGTGGTCGAGACCAGCCTGGCCCTGCTCCAGAACCGGGGCCGGCCCGTGGACGAGGCGGCCGGGATCGCCAAGGCCAACGAGGTCCGCTCCACCCCGGCGGAGGCCGCTGCTCCTCCGGCGAGCTGACCGGCATGACCAGGCGACGGATCCTGGCCGCGGTTGTGGCGGTGGTGCTCCTGGGGGCCTGTTCCGGGGGCGGTGACGACGACCGGCTCGTGCTCGACGGCAGCCCGCGTTTCCCTGACGCCGAAGGGGTGGTGGAGGAGATCTCCCTCGAGCGCATCACCCTCGACGGTGACCGCACCTACAAGGTGGCGAAGGACTTCGCCAGCTTCTCCACCTACGACCTCGGCCCCACGCCGCTGCTCCACCGAAAGGGCCAGTACGTGCAGCTCGGCCTCGACGGCGACACGGCCGAATGGATGGCGGGCGTCGGGGTGGTGGTCCGGGCCCCGGACAAGCCCCCGGTGGTCTTCTTCAACGGCTACCTGGTCCATGTGAAAGACGGACAGGCCGTCTTCCGCAACGGCACCGTGCTGCGCCTGGCCGACGGGGTGAAGAGCCCCGCTCCCGAAGGCGGGTTGCGGGCCGAGATCGACCCGGAGCGTCACGAGGTCCGGGCGCTCGTCAGCCCCTGAGGCGGGCGGCGGGGTCCTGGCGGTAGAAGTCGCGGAGCACGGCGTACAGCGCCGGCTTGCGGGCGGCCATCTCGCCGGGCAGGTCGAAGAAGGTCTCGGTGGCGACGGCGAAGAACTCGCCCGGGTCCACCGCCCCATAGTCGCTGAGCAGGCCGTCGCCTGCCCCGGAGCGGAGCAGCCCGTACTCCGCCGTGCAGACCTGCTGCCAGCGTTCCCGGGCCGCGGCATCGGGGAGGGGCGGCGTCCCGTTGATCACGTCGTCGAGCAGGTCGAGCTTGTGGGCGAACTCGTGGAACACGACATTGCGACCCCGCTCCGGATGGCGGACATCGGCCCGGGCGGCGTCCCAGGCGATGATCACCGGCCCCCGGTGGCCGTTCGCCTGACCGATGATCGGTTGCGGGCTGTCGGTGACCACGCCCTGGACCGGACCGGGCCGGGGGCCGGTGAGGGTCACCGTCGTCGGGTGCACGATGATCGACTGGACGTCCCGGTAGTAGTCGATGTCGAGGCCGAGGACGAGCAGGGCGGCCTGGGCGGCGATGACGAGGCGCATCCCGTCGTCGAGGGCGAACCCGGCCGCCGCTTCCCACCGCTTGTGGCGCAGGACCACGTCGGTGAGCTCCCCGAGCCGGTCCCGCTCTTCGTCGGAGAACCGCGCCCAGGCCGGCAGGATGCGTTCCGCCACCTGTTCCCAGCCCGTCGGGAGGCCGGCCGGGCGCCGGCGTCGCCAGCTCACGATCGTCAAGGTACCGTTCGGCCGCACGAGCAACGGCCCGATCGGCCCGAGCGGGGAGAAGGGGAGGCACATGAAGCGGTTGATGTCTGTCGCGCTGGTGGTGGGGCTGGCCTCGGTGGTGATTCCGCTGGCGAGCGCCGACACCCACGCGCCCGCGGCGGCGCCGGTCGAGGGGCCCGAGTACCTCAACGAGGATCCGGCGACGACGGCGCCCTACTCGGATGCGGTGCGGGTCGGCTCCACGCTGTACCTGGCCGGGAACCTGGGCCTGGACGCGGACGGCAACCTCGTCCCCGGCGGGATCACCCCCGAAGCCGAGCAGACCATGGAGAACCTCGAGCACGTCCTCGAGGTCCACGGCTCCTCGCTCGAGCGCGTCGCCGCCTGCGAGGTCATGCTGGCCGACATCGCCGAGCGGGACGCCTTCAACGAGGTCTACACGAAGTACTTCGACCAGGGGCGCTTCCCCGCCCGCCACGCCTTCGGGGTCACCGGCCTCTACCTCGACGCCCGCGTCGAGGTCTCCTGCATCGCCGTCGTGAACGAGCGCCCTACTTGACCCGCAGCACCCCGGAGCCCCGGCGGGCCAGCCAGAAGCCGGCCCCGCCGAACAGGGCCAGGGGCAGCACGGCCATCCACAGGACGACCATCGGCGCCGAGGCCGGCTCGGGCGGCCCGACCGAGCGCGCCTTGCGCTCCTGGAGGACGTCGTTGCGGACCGGGGCGGCGAGGGCGTCGGTGAACTCGGAGTCGTCGAAGTCCTCGAAGTCGGGGTCGGCCTCCACCGCCACCGGCTCCAGCGACGGTGCGGGCGTCGGGTCCACCACCGGGGCCGGCGGCGTCTCCAGCGGCACGCCCGAGAAGTCGGGCGGAGCCTCCGCCTCCTCCGGCTCGGGGTCCTCCGCCGGGGGCTCGAAGACCGGTGCCTCCGACGGCAGCGGAGGCAGCTCGAAGACCGGCTCCAGGGACTCGAAGGGCGGGATGATCGGCTCCGGCTTGTAGGTGGCGGTGATCCGGTAGCCGGTGTTCGGGCCCAGGTAGTTGGCCACCACCAGCTGGTAGCGCCCCTTGGTGGGCCGGAACAGGGACAGCTCCTCCGGCTCCTGCTCGGTGCCGCCCGCGGCCAGCTCGAACTCGCCCTGGGGGTCGTCCCACGCGTAGAGGTCGAGGTCGTTCACCGTCCGCTGCCCCTCCATGAGCGGGTTGCCGGGGATGTTGCTCGTCTCCCACTCCAGCTTCACCCGCACGAAGAACTCGGCCTCGGGGCCGAGGCCGGGGGGCGTGACCACCTCGAGGGGGACCACGTCGCACCAGGTCGCGGTCCGGCAGACGTCGGGCGTGATGCTCGATCCCGTGGCGGCATTGTCGGGGGCGGGATTGAACGTGGCGATGGGCTGGTACTCCTGGGCCACGGTCTGGTTCTCGGCCACCGTCAGGCCCTGGGCCTGCTCGAGGGCGGACGACGGCGTCGCCGGACCGCTCAGGGCGGCCACGAGCAGGCCGAGCAGGCCGAACTGGATCAGGCGTCGCACGCGGACGTCCCCTCCTCGGTTCTCATTGCACCTCCGGTGGGGACAAGCTGAGCAGCAACCCGGCAGCGTAGGAGTTGCACGGGTCGGCAGGCTGGCGCTGGGCGGTGGCGTTACCGGCCGGCCAGGTGGCGGTCAGGTAGCGCTTCCCGCCTTCGGGCATGCGCCAGCAGCCGTTCTGAGAGGCGCCGGGCGCCCGGCCGTCAGGGTCCCAGAACATGGGCACGGCGTCCTTCACGCACGTGTAGTCACCGTCGTTGTAGAAGCAGGCCGGCACCTGGGGATTGGTCGAGGCGATCCTCGGGATGGCGTGGTAGCCCTTGTCGATGGACGTCGGCCCGAGGCGGGGGCCGGCCACCTGGATGCCGGTGAAGAGCTGGAAGATGTCGTCGTAGAACTCGCAGGCGGCGCCGATGACGTCGCCCCGGGGGGCGTCGGGATCGGCCTCCCGGTGGGCCAGGAAGCACAGCTCCTCGTCCTGGAGGCCCTCGAGGGTGACGTTGGAGACGACCATGGCGTGGCGCCACACGCTCTGTTCCTGCTGGGCGGCGTTGTCCCGGCTCTCGAGCAGCCGGTCGCCGGCCAGGACCCACTCCGGCCGGTAGCTGATGAGCGCCGCCTGCTGGGACATCTTCGTCTCGAGGCCACCGGCCCAGATGACGGTGGTCACCCCCGCCTGCTGGAAGGCGGCCATGTTGTCGACGGCGTAGCCCGGTGGTGTGGTGGCGTCCTGGGCGAAGCCGGCCCGGGGGAACGTCTTCTCGATGACGAAGTTCCCGCCACAGGCGGTGATCTGCTCCTTCACCAGGGCGGAGAAGGCCAGCAGCTCGGGCCGGTCCGGGTCGGACGTCGACATGAAGCCGAGCTTGCGGGCCCCGCCCATCTCGGCCGCGTTGCCCGAGAACGACACCGGGTGGGGGACGATCTTCTGGCACACGTAGCTGGAGTACTGCTGGGCCTGGACCTCCAGGGCCGGCAGGTAGCCCCAGACGAGCTTGGGGTAGCGGGCGAAGAACGACCCCTGCCGGCCGGCGAAGGACCCGAAGTTGAGCACGCCCCGGCGGGCCATCGTCTCCAGGTAGGCCTCGGCGTTCGACCGGCCATAGGAGATCACCGCGAAGGGCTTGAGCTTGGCGTAGTTGTCGACCGCGTCCGCCCGCCTCGACTCCGGCGTGTAGTCGGGGTTGTTGGAGTAGTAGACGTAGAAGTGCACGAAGCGGTCGTAGGTCTGGAACCGGTCGTTGAAGTACCGCTGGTAGCCGCGCAGCATGCGGAGGAAGATGTGCTCGTCCTCGGCGGGGGCGTCGAGCAGGTCGAAGTACTCGCCCCGCGGCCGGCTCTCGTTGCCCCGGGACGTGGCGATGTCGGTCACGTACCCGTCGATGTAGAAGAGGACCCGCACCTCCTCCTTGCTGACGCCCTGGTAGGTGGTCCCGAAGTTGTCGGCGTTGAAGCTGGCCACACAGGGCGGAGCCAGCGGGTCCTCGGTCTGGCGGGGCGGGTTCCCGACGCAGCGCTTGGTCGAGGGCGTCTTCACCGGCGGGGGCAGGTTGACCGGCGGCGGCAGGTCGGGCGGCGCCGCCAGCTCCTCGCCCGGCCCCGGCCCGGCGCCGGTGCCTTCGCCGGTGTCGGCCGGGCCCTCGTTCAGGGCGGGGCTGGAAGCCAGGCCCAGCGACGCCAGGTTGCCGGCGGCGGGCGGCGGCGGCGGCTCGTCGTCCTCGGGCGGGACGGGGGCGTACTCCAGCGTCTCGGACGGGTTGGCCTGAGGCAGGTTCAGGGCCGACGGGAGGATGGCCAGGGCGATGACGGCCGCCACCAGCATGGCCAGCAGGGGCGGGTACTTGCGGGCCCAGGACGGCCCCCGACCGCGCTCCTCAGTGGTGCTGGGCACCATCGCCAATGAAATGTTCCTTTAGGTCGATATCGGCAACATGTCGCATTTCGACAAAAGGGACCAAACTCCCTCTATCCAGGGTAGTCAGGGCGGAGCCGGGTGAGGACGCGACCGCCCCCGGCCTGGGCCACAATATGGCCATGTCAGCTCGAACTGCCGCCCTGGTCGCCCTCCTCCTCGCCGTCGCCGGCGCCTGCGACGACGGCGAGCGAAACGAAGGCGGCCAGGTCAGCGCCGCCGGGAACCTGTCGGTCTACGACCTGAAGGCCGGCGACTGCTTCAACCGCAACGGGAAGGTGGCGACACCGGAGGGCGAGGACTCGCCGGTGGAGTTCGTCGAATCCGTCCCCTGCGACGAGTCCCACGAGAGCGAGGTCTTCGGCGTGTTCGAGCACCCGCTGGATCCGGGCTTCCAGTTCCCGGGCGGGAGGGACGTCACCAAAGTCGCCCAGGACGGCTGCGTGGACCGCTTCGAGGATTACATCGGCACGCCCTTCGGTGACAGCGACCTCCTGGTCGCGGTCATCGCCCCGGGGGAGGTGTCCTGGGTGCAGGAGAACGACCGGACGATCGTCTGCCTCGTCAACAACGGCGACAAGGCCCTCGAGAAGTCCGTGAAGAACTCCGGCGACTGAGGGCGGCCGACCCGGCCGACAGCCCTGCCTCCACGCCCGGGACGGAGAAGGGCAGCGAGGGGACGGGGCCACCCTCGTCGGGCGCGGGCTCGGCCGGGGCCTCGGGGACGGCGGCCGTCTCCGCTCCGGTTCCCGGGGCACAGGCGGCGGTGCCGGCGGCCAGGGATTCGGGGCCGGGAGGGGT
>JBOGFO010000294.1:0-1595 GCA_050743445.1 Acidimicrobiia bacterium | reverse complement strand
CGAGGTCGCCGTTCTCGATGGCCACCAGAAGCCGGTCGACATCCGGCGTCAGCAGCCGGGGAAGCGGGAGTTGGAGCCCGGTGTCGATCGTCGGCAGGTCTCCTCCGGCCAACCCAACGACACCGCCACCGTATCGATCATCGCCCCCTTAGCCACCACCACAACGGCGAACTGAAGTGCCCCGGGTTGATGCAGTGCCCATCCCTTGGCCTGCGGGTCAGGAGAAGGTGACGCCGATCGCGGATCTTCCCCACTGTCGATCACCGAAATTCCCCAGTTGGCCGCCCGGGTCGGGGCTGCCGACCCCAGGGCCATACCGGGGGCGGCCCTTCCAGGTTTTGGGATCGGCCGCTCCTGGGCAATAGGTTGAGCGTCCCAACTCGTCAAGAAGGAGCGTGGCTTCGATGGCAACGACCGTCGCAAAGGGCACCGTGCTCAGCTGTGGGCACGAGGGGTGCGGCTGCCGGGTCGAGATCAAGGAAGAGTGCCACTGCGAGGGCGGCTCCGGCACCTACGTGTGCCAGTGCGGATCGCCCCTCACGCCGGTCGCCTCCTAGTAGCCCCGGGTCACCGCGGGGAGTCGGGGTTCAGGACTTCGAGAAGCGGGCCAGCCGCAGGCTGTTGCCCAGGACCCCGACACTCGACAGGGCCATCGAGATCCCGCAGGCCGCGGGGCTGAGCACGCCCAGCGCGGCCAGCGGGATCGTCACCAGGTTGTAGGCGAAGGCCCAGACCAGGTTCTGGCGGATGGTCCGGAACGTCCGGCGCGACAGCGCCAGGGCGGCGCCCACCGCGGCCGGATCGCTGCGCATCAGGACCATCCCGGCCGACTCGACGGCCACGTCGGTACCCGTCCCGATGGCGATGCCGACGTCGCCCGCGGCCAGGGCGGGGGCGTCGTTCACGCCGTCACCGACCACGGCCACCACGCGGCCGGCGGCCTGGAGGGCGGTCACGATCTCGACCTTGTCGGCCGGCGTCGCCCCTGACAGCGACTCGTCGATGCCCACTTCCCGGGCCACGGCGTCGACGGCCCGGGCGTTGTCCCCGCTGACCAGCAGCACCTGCAGCCCCTGGCGGCGCAGGGCGGCGACGGCGTCGGCGACGCCGGGCCGCAGCGTGTCGGTGAGAGAGAGTGCCCCCTCGGCCCGGCCGCCCCGGCTCACCACGACCACGGTGCAGCCCGCGGCTTCGGCGGCGTCCACGGCCGCGGCCAGGGCCTCCGGAACCTCGAGGCCGGCCGAGGCCTGCCAGCGGGGGCTCCCGACGGCCACCCGCTCGCCGGCCACGACGGCCTCGACCCCTCCGCCGGCGGTGGCGCAGAAGAGCTCGGCGGGCGGGATCTGGATCTGCTGCCGGCGGGCCCGGTCGACGACCGCCCGGGCGATGGGGTGCTCTGAACCGGTCTCGGCGGCGGCGGCGAGGGCGAGGACCTCGTCCTCGGTCCGTCGCGGCGCCGGCACGACCTGGGTGACCGACATCCGGCCCTCGGTGAGCGTGCCGGTCTTGTCGAGCACGACCGTGTTGACCAGCCAGGCCTGCTCGAGGACCTCGCCGCCCTTGACCAGCATGCCCATGGCCGCGCCCCGGCCCGT
>JBOGFO010000293.1:0-3144 GCA_050743445.1 Acidimicrobiia bacterium | reverse complement strand
CGACGCCGCCCTGCTCGGGCTGGAGCGCTACCTGGTGGGCGAGGCCCTCCAGGCGCTGCCGTCCCGGTGGCGCACCGTGCTGTGGCTGACCGAGGTCGAGGGTCTCTCGCCGGCCGAGGTGTCGCGGCGGATCGGGATCAAGCCCAACGCCGTCGCCGCCCTCGCCTACCGGGCCCGCAAGGGTCTCCGGGAGGCCTACCTCCAGGCCCACCTCCGGTCCGAGGCCTCCGAGGAGTGCCGGGCCACCGTCAGCCGTCTCGGCAACTACGTGCGCGGCGAGCTGCCCGACCGGGACCGTCTCGCCCTCCAGACCCACCTGGACGCCTGCGCCAAGTGCCGGTGCCGGCGCGACGAGCTCACCGACGTGAACGCCACCCTGCGCAACGCCTTCCTGCCGGTCCCGCTCCTGCTGGCCGGCCTGCAGCGGGGCTGGATGCGCTTCTTCGACTCCGGGTCGCTGCTGACGCACGCTCCCGAGGTCGCCCAGATGGCCCAGGTCGCCCAGGTGGCCGAGGCCCCGCTGGCCCACAAGACCCTGGCCGGCATCACCATGATGGTCCTCGCCCTCACCGGTGCTGCCGTGCCCCAGGTCATCGACGACAAGCCGGCCCCCAGGGTCGCAGTGGCCGCCGCCCAGACGTCGGAGGGCCCCGCCGTCCTCCGGGTGTCGCCCGGCAAGCACGACCCGGCCACCCTTCCCGTCGTGCCCGTGACCACCGCCCAGAAGGGCTCGGCTTCCGTCCTGAGCGCGTCCGGCGAGTCCGCGGCTCCCGCCGCCGACGAAACCGCACCGGCTCAGAGCAACTCCCGCCGGCGGCTGCTGCCCCGCTTCGGGCGCACCCCCGACGAAGGTGCCGGCCGCGAGGGTGACACCCGCCAGCGCCTGCTCCGTCCCCCCAGTGAGGACGGCGCCGAACCCGAAGGCGGGATCCTGCCCGGGACGCCGGTGGGCGACGTGGTCAGCGCCACCCTCGGGACGGTCGAAGAGGTCGCCGGCACCGTCGGTGTCGATCTCGCCGAGGCCGTGCCCGTCGGTGTGTCCGTGACGACTCCGGCTCCCGATGCCGGTGCGGCGGACGGGCTGCCGGCCCCGCTCGGCGTCCAGATCACCGTGGCGCTTCCCGAGCTTCCGGTGCCGGTGGCGGACACCGTGCTCAACAGCGTCACCGGGCTGCTCGCCCCGGTGACCCGGCCGCTCGGCATCGCGATCGACTGACGGCGCTCCGGGGGCTAGGGGACCTGTTCCCGCTCCCGCTGAGGCACCTTCTCCTTCAGGCCTTCCCAGAACCGCGCCGCCGGCCCGTTCCTGTCCGGTGGGGCGAGCTTCTGCTCTCCGGCGCGGGTGGCGGCCACCGGGACGACCCCGGGCCGGGCGGGGACGTTGATGCTCACCTCGACCGTCCCGTGGCGGTCCTCCCACAGGACGACCTCCACCATGGCCGTGAACGCCACCAGGCGGCCGAAGACGAGGAGCCAGGCGAGCACGGCGAAGACGACCCCCAGGGAGCCGTAGAGGGCTGAGGAGGATGCCACCGCCCGGGGCACCCACACGGAGCCGACGACCTTGAGGATCTCGAACCCGAGCGCTCCGACGATCGCGGCGGGGATCAGCGGTCGCCAGCCGACGTTGCGGTTGGGGAGCACCTTGGCGGCCCACAGCCACAGGCCGACACCGGTGGCGAACCCGGCCACCACTCCGAGCGGGGCGAGGAACCAGGGCAGGAGCTGGGAGACGGCGGACAGCGAGAAGGAGGCGACGAAGCCGACGCCGGCGCCGCCGAGCCAGGCCAGGCCCAGGAACTTGTCCCGCAGCCCGCGGCCCGACACCTGCCAGGCGGTGTCCCAGGTGTACTGCAGGGCGCCGACCACGCCGAGCCCCGTCCACAACAGACCGCCGAGGCCCACCACCGATGCCGCTTGGCGACTCGCCTGGGCCTGCTCCATGGCTGTCCGCAGCGTCTCGGCCGCCTTGCCCGAGAGGCCCACCTCGCCGATCACCTCCTGCGCCAGGTCCTTGGAGGAGGCGGCGGAGACGAAGCCGAGAGCGGCGATCCCGACGACGAGGAGCGGGAGGAGGGAGAGGAAGGCGGCCAGCGTGACGGCCGACGCCAGCTCGCCGCCGTGCAGCTCGCTGTAGCGGTCGTACGAGGCGCGAGCCAGGCGGAGGAAGCGGCGCATCGCTACCGGATCACGATGCGTGTGGCGAAGAACCGCCGGAGGATGCCCCGCACGACCGCCCGCACGGGAGGCAGCAGCAGGGCGATGGCGAGGCAGTCGGTGAGGAACCCGGGGGTGAGGAGGAGTACCCCGGCGAAGAGCACGAGGAAGCCGTCGACCAGGTCGGCACCCGGCATGCGGCCGGCGTCGAGCTGCGCCCGGATGCGGCGCAGCACCCCGATCCCCTCCCGCTTGGCCAGCCAGGCGCCGACGACGGAGACGACGATCAGCAGACCGATGGTGTTGAACACGCCGATCTCGGAGCCGACGGCGATGATGACGGCGAGTTCGGCGATGGGCACGACCAGGAACACGACGGCGAGGACCACCACCATGTTCGGAGATGCTACCTGGGGCTTTGAACCAGGAGCAGGGAGTCGGTCCCGATAGAGCTAGAGCTGGACGTTCCCCATGCCGAGGTCGGGTTCGGCACCGGTGCGCAGGTGGGTGGCCCGCTCGTTCTCGTCGAGCTCGAAGACGACCCGCTGCCCCTGGCGCAGCGTGCGGAAGATCGAACCCTCGAGGGCGGTGGAGGACAGCGCGTACTCGGACCGGTCGATGTCCCGCACGACGACGCCCTCGCCGGTGGCAGGATCGTAGGTCTTGATCACTCCTTGCATCGGTGGGGAAGCTAATCGGAGGCGTTCCTGAGCGGCGAATTCCAATTCCTCGACCGGCTCGCCGGCCGGCTGCGCCCGGCGCCCTCCGGCCAGGTGTGGCTTGGCGACGATGCCGCCGTCCTCGCCGGCGGGCTCCTCTTCGCCACCGACGCCCTCGTCGAGGGTGTGCACTTCGATCTGCGCTGGTCGACGCTGGCCGACGCCGGCTGGAAGAGCCTGGCCGTGAACTGCTCGGATCTCGCCGCCATGGGCGGGACGCCCCGGGCCGCCGTGGCAGCCGTGGTGGTCCCCCGTGGCCGGCCGGGAG
>JBOGFO010000292.1:0-10562 GCA_050743445.1 Acidimicrobiia bacterium | reverse complement strand
CCACGGCCAGGCCGGAGACGACCACGGCCAGGCCGGAGACGACGCCCAGCCCGACGATGACACCAACGGCCAGTCAGACGTAGAGCACGGCCAGGCCGGAGAAGAGCACGGCCAGGCCGGAGAAGAGCACGGCCGGGCCGGCCAGGAGCACGGCAAGCCCGCGAAGTCCTGAGCCGGGTCCCGGCGAGCCGGGCGAACGAACTACCAGGGAACGGCGACCCGCCGGCCGGGCCAGTGGAGGAACCCCTCCCGCCCGGCGGCGGGTTGTCTCGGTTCCGAGACAGGATAGGGATCCTCGGGAATCCCGTACTTGAGGTCGCCGACGCTCTCGCCCACCATCCGGCGAACGGCGGCGGCCTGGCTGTGGTCCTCGGCCGGCTCGGCCTGGCCCACGGCGAGCCCCGACTCGTCGGGGAAGGGCTGGATGGCCTCGCTGTAGTCCGGGGTGTCGCCCACGTGGACGATCCGGGCCACCGATGGAACCGCCCCCCGCAGGCTCTGCTTGATGATCACCAGGTAGTAGTACCCGGGCGGAGCGGCCACGCCGGTGGGCGGGGCGATGGCCTCGAGCGTCGTGCTCCCGGTGCGGGTGAACTCCAGCCGCAGGGACCGCTGGTCGTTGTCCATGGTGTGCTGGGGGGAGCCGATCCGCAGCAGCACGACCCCGGCGATGCTGTCAGGCTCGTCGGTCCGGATCCGGAACGTCTCCTTGTAGGCGATGCCCGCCTGGGTCCCGGTGATGACCGGGCGGGCCCCCCGGAACAGGTAGCGGGGGCTGTAGATCTCGAAGCTGGGATCGGGGTCGCGGTTGGAGAAGACCTCGCCGTAGCCGGTCTCGCCCTCGCCCGGCGCCGGCCCGTGGCCGCCCAGGAGCACCCGCATGTCGGGCAGGAGGACGGCCGAGCTGTGCCAGTCGCGGTCGCGGGTGTGGTCGGCGATCTCGGCCCACTCCCGCTTGAACGGGTTGTACTGCTCGGCGGAGTGCACGGCGACGCTGGTTCCCGGGGCGAGGACGTGGTCCGTGTCCGCGCCCCCGATGGCCAGGACGCTGCCGTCGGGAAGGAGCACACCCGAGGCGTAGGTGCGGGCCCGGTCCATGTCGCCGATGTCGGAGTTGGCGATGTTGCCCTGAGCGTCGACGGTGGTCAGCTCGGCCGAGGCCACCGCCATCGCACTCCCCGGCGGCGTGCCGACCGTGCCCCCGAAGCTGAGGATCGTCATCTGGTCGTAGGGGGGCTCGAGCATGAGCGGGACCTGGAAGGCGCCGCTCTTGGCCCCGGAGCTGGGCCGGCCCGTCCGCTCCCACTGCTTGTTCTCGGGGTCGAAGAACTGCTGGAACCCGTAGAAGGCCTGGTCGGCCGACTGCCCGAAGGGGCCCCACATCTGGCCGGCGGCGTTGTAGAACACCTTGTTGTTGGGGGTGAGGAAGAGGCGGGGCTGGAGGGGCAGCGAGGCCTCGGACTGGGGACCCTCGTTGTTCTCCGTCCAGGTGTCGGTGGCCGGGTCGTAGGTCTCGGTGACCCGCACCTGGCTGGACTGGGCGCCGTTGACGACCTTGCGCAGGCCGCCGGCGGCCAGCACCTTGCCGTCGGACAGGGTGACCGCTCCGCCGTACCAGCGGCCCTGGTTCATGGCCCCGGCCAGCTGCCAGCTGTTCGTCTTCCAGTCGAAGAGCCGGGCGGTGCCGGCCCCCACCGGGTCGAGGGCGCCCGCCCCGGGGACGGCCACCGTCTCGTCGGCCGGCGTGGCCATCCCGGCCGAGTCGTTGCCGCCCACGGACAGGATCCGGCCGTCGGAGAGGGCGACGAGGTCGGCACAGTGCAGCACCCCGCTGTCGGCACCGGCCTCGGCGCCGGCTCTCGACGACGGCGGCACGATGAACTCCGGGATGCCGCTGCGCAGGTCGAGGACCTGGCTCCTTCCGGATCCATCCGGGGGCCTCGGGTCGTTCCGGTCCTGGGACGGCTGGCGCTCGGTCCCGTCGATGTAGATCACCCGGCCGTCGGGGAGGACGGCCGCGCCCTTGGCCACGGGCTTGCAGGCGTCCTCGTCCTCAGCGGCGCCCTCGCCCTCGCCGGTGCCCGGGCACAGGGCCGAATCCTCGAACGGCTCGCCCCACAGCCCGACGTTGTCCGGGGTGCCCCCCCGGGCCGAGCTCGGAGGCGCCGTGCCGATCATGAGGAGGGGCAGGGCGAGGAACACCGCCATTGAACGACGTATCACAAGGATCCGTGGCGGTCGTCCCATCGGCTCCCCCCGGGGCTGGTTCGTGGGCGAATTCCTGATCCTAGCCCCCTTACCCAGCCGTCCCATAGCCGTCACACTCGGCGTTTGACGGGTCGTGGCACCGGGTAGCCGCCGGTTGATGGCGACCCCCGCCTCCCCTGCCGCGCGCCTGCGCTTGCGCCTCCAGGCCGGGGCGCTGTCGGTCGCCGCCGGCGTCGGCCACGGCCTGGTCGCCCCCGAGCACCTGCGGGAGTGGTGGGGCTACGGCCTCTTCTTCGCCCTGGCGGCCACCGGTCAGGTGTTCTTCGGTGCCGTCCTGCTCGCCGCCCCCTGGCGCTACGACGAGACCGGCGGCCACCTCCCGGAGGGGACGGGCCCGGAGCGGGCGATGTGCCTCCTCGGGATCGTGGGCAACGCGGCGGTGATCGTCCTCTACCTGGTCACCCGCACGGTGGGGGTGCCCTTCCTCGGACCGGACGCCGGAAGGGTTGAGCCGTTCGGGGCGGGAGGCCTGGTCACGACCGCCTTCGAGGCGGCCCTCGTGGGCGTCCTCATCGGCCTCTGGCGCTCGCCGGCCGCCGGCGAGGTCCGGTAGGAGCCAGGTGGCCTCTCCGGCACCGGCGGCGAGCCGCAGGATCCCCCTCCTCCCGCTGGGGACAGTGGTGTGGCTGGCGTCAGAGGTCAGCTTCTTCGGGTCCCTCTTCGCCGCCTACTTCACCCTGCGCTCTCTGGCCTCGGGACCATGGCCGCCCCCCGACGTGGAGCTCGAGACGGCCGTCTCGGGGCTGGCCACCCTGGTGCTCGTCGCCTCCAGCGCCACCATGCAGCTCGCCGTGCGGGCCGTCGCCGCCGGCCACCGGGACCGGTTCCGGGCGCTGGTGGCCCTGACCGCCCTGCTGGCCGTCTTCTTCCTCGCCAACCAGGCCCGGGAGTGGTCGGTGGCGACCTTCAGTCCGTCGTCCCACGCCTATGGCTCGGCCTTCTTCGTGATGACCGGCTTCCACGGCCTCCACGTGACCGGCGGGGTGGTGGGCATGACCGTGATGCTCGGGCGTTCGGCCCGGCCGGGCTTCGGGGCGGAGGCCACCGAAGCCGTCGAGGTCCTCTCCTACTACTGGCACTTCGTCGACGTCGTCTGGCTGTTCATGTTCTTCACCCTGTTCCTGGCTCCGTGACCAGCCGACCCGCCTCCGGCCCGGCCGCCCTGGCCGGGGTCCTCACCCTCGTGGTGCCGGCCTTCCTCGTGGCTGTCGTCGTGGTCCTCGCCGGGGCCCCGGACCCGGCGGGCGCGGCCGGCGATCCGGAGCGGGGCCGCCGCCTGTACGAAACCGGGTGCACGTCGTGCCACGGCGTGGAAGGCCGGGGGAGCCGCCTCGGACCGGCGCTCGCCGGGGTGGGGGCGGCGGCCGCCGACTTCTACCTCTCCACCGGCCGCATGCCCCTCGACGACCCCCGGGCCGAGGCTGTGCGCAAGCCGCCCGCCTACTCCCCCGCCGAGATCGCCGACCTCACCGCCTACGTCGCCTCCCTGGGCGACGGCCCGCCCATCCCCGCGGTGAACCCCGGCGCCGGGGACCTCGCCCTCGGCGGCCAGCTCTACACCGCCAACTGCGCCGCCTGTCACAACTCCGCCGGTTCCGGGGGCGCCCTCGGCCAGGCCGTGTTCGCCCCCGGGTTGCGCCAGTCGACCCACCTCCAGATCGCCGAGGCCATCCGCATCGGTCCGGGAGCGATGCCGGTCTTCGGGTCCGACACCCTCGACGACCACGACGTCGACTCGGTGCTGCGCTACCTCCTCCACCTGCAACAGGCCGACGACCGGGGCGGCGCACCCCTCGGCCGGCTCGGACCGGTCCCCGAGGGGCTGGTGGCCTGGGTCGCCGGGCTCGGGCCCATGCTCCTGGCCGCCTTCTGGATCGGGACCCGCCAATGACCGAGCGCCGGATCGCCTTCGCCCTGGTGGTCGCCACCGCCGCCGCCCTGGGACTCAGCGCCGTCTACGTCGCCGGCGGCCAACCCCAGCTGGAAGGAGCCCTGCTGGGCGTGAGCCTGGGCGGCGTGGGGATCGCCGTGCTCCTGTGGGCCCGGCACCTGTTCCCCGACGAGGAGGTGGAGGGCGAGCGCCCGGCCCTCGCGTCCCGCCCCGAGGACCTGACCGCCTTCGAGGCCAGCTTCGAGGCCGGCGAGCGCAGCTTCGCCCGGCGCCGCTTCCTCACCCGCCTGCTGGGCACCGCCCTCGGGGCGCTGGGCCTGTCGGCCCTCTTCCCGATCCGCTCCCTGGGCCCGAGCCCGGGCCGGGACCTGTTCCACACGGCGTGGCGGCGGGGATCCCGGCTCGTCACCGAGGATGGCCGGCTGCTCCGCCCCGGGGACCTCGAGGTGGGCGGGGTCCTCACGGTGTTCCCCCAGGGCCACACCGAGGCCCAGGACAGCGCCACCCTCCTCATCCGGGTCGAACCCGAGCTGTTGCAGCCGGGCCCGGAGCGGGCCGACTGGTCGCCCGAGGGCCACATCGCCTACTCCAAGATCTGCACCCACGTCGCCTGTCCCGTGGGCCTGTACCAGGAGGACGAGCACCGCCTGCTCTGTCCCTGCCACCAGAGCACCTTCGAGGTGCTCCACGAAGCCCGGCCCGTCTTCGGGCCCGCCACCCGCCCGCTCCCTCAGCTGCCCCTGGCCGTCGACGACGAGGGCTACCTGGTGGCCCGCTCCGACTACCCCGAACCCATCGGGCCCGCCTTCTGGAACCGGCAGCGGACATGATCCGGCGACTGGCCCGCGCCATCGACGATCGCCTCGGGGCGGCCCGGTTCGCCAATGCGGCCGTCAATCGCATCTTCCCCGACCACTGGTCGTTCATGATCGGAGAGATCGCGCTCTACTGCTTCGTGATCCTCGTGGGCACGGGCGTGTTCCTCACGTTCTTCTTCGAGGCGTCGTCCCGGGAGGTCGTCTACTCGGGGCCCTACGAGGCGTTGCGGGGCATCGAGATGTCGGCCGCCTACCGGTCCGGGCTCCAGCTCAGCTTCGAGGTCCGGGCCGGCCTGGTCATGCGCCAGATCCACCACTGGGCGGCGCTGGTGTTCATCGCCGCCCTCGTCGTGCACCTCATGCGGGTGTTCCTGACCGGCGCCTTCCGCCGGCCCCGGGAGCTGAACTGGCTGGTGGGGGTGACCCTGCTGGTGCTGGCCATCGGCAACGGGTTCTTCGGCTACTCCCTCCTCGACGACCTGCTGTCAGGGACGGGCGTGCGGGTGGCCTACTCCATCGCCCTGTCGGTTCCCGTGGCCGGACCGGCGCTGGCCTTCCTGTTCTTCGGCGGGGAGTTCCCCGACCCGGCCATCATCCCCCGGTTCTTCGTCATGCACGTCCTGCTGATCCCGGCGCTCATCGTCGGGCTGCTCTCCGTCCACCTCGGCATGGTGTGGCGCCAGAAGCACACCCAGTTCAAGGGCCCGGGCCGCCGGGAGGACAACATCATCGGCTCCCGGCTGTGGCCGGCCTACGCCACCAAGTCGCTCGGGCTGTTCCTGGTCGTGACCGCCGTCCTCTGCGCCCTCGGGGGACTGGCCCAGATCAACCCGATCTGGATCTACGGGCCGTTCGCCACCCAGCTCTCCACCACCGCGGTCTCGTCGGCCTCGCAGCCCGACTGGTACATGGGCTGGGTCGACGGGGCCCTGCGGCTCATGCCGGCCTGGGAGGTGCGGGCCTTCGGGTTCACGATTCCCAACCCGTTCTTTCCTGGGGTGCTCCTCCCCGGCCTGACGTTCGGGGGGATGTACCTGTGGCCGTTCCTGGAGGCCCGTTTCACCGGTGACCACGAACCCCACCATCTCCTCGACCGGCCCCGGGACGCCCCACTGCGCAGCGCCGTGGGCACGTCGGTGTTCGCCTTCTACGTGGTGCTCTTCCTGGCCGGCAGCAACGACATCCTGGCCTCCCTGCTCCAGGTCTCGCCCGAGTCGATCACCGCCACCTTCCGCGTGCTCGCCTTCGTCCTCCCGGCGGCCGTGTTCTGGCTCACCCGGCGCATCTGCCGGGAGCTGGGGGACCGCGCCGGCCGTCCCCCCGAGCCGCCCGCCCACCACGTGATCCGCACCGCGGGCGGCGGCTACCGGGTCACAGAGGAGTAATGACAGCCTCACTGCCGGGCCCGCTCCGACTCCATCGCCATGCCCGCCAGTGCGAGGAGCAGGAGCATCAGCCCGGTCAGGGCCAGCCAGCGGCTGAAGACGAGGAAGAACCCCGTGAGGGCGGCCGCCACTCCGAGGACCGCCGGCCACGGGCTGCGGGCGGGGAACACCCCGACCTCGCCGGCGCCTTCCTCCGGGTCGGCGTCACGGTCCTCGGGGCGGTCGCCGGTGTGTCGGCCGGCCCAGGCGAGGTAGGCGGCCAGGAAGAGGAGCGCGATCACGGTGGCGAGGAGGGCGGTGGCCCCCCCGTGCTCGTGGGCCGCCAGCCAATAGATGACGGTCCACGGAATGAGGAACAACCCCAAACCCGCAATGAGGGTGGCCGTCGGCTTCACGGGCGCCGCCGATTTCCCGAGGTGTGAGTAGAACTGCTCAGAGCAGCAGTTCTACTCACACCTCCGTTTGCGGGGGTCATCCCGGCCCTCGGTGGCGGGCGTCGAAGGTGGGGCGTTCGGAGCGGATGGGTGGGAGGGCGTCGAAGTTGAGCGGGGGCGGCGGGGAGGTCGTGGCCCACTCCAGGGAGTAGCCGCCCCAGGGGTCGTCGCCGGCGGGCGGGCCGTGGCGGCGGGTGCGGGCCAGGTTCACCAGGAACACGACGATGGCCAGGGTGGTGAGCACGTGGCCCAGGCTCGAAACGAGGTTGAGCGTCTCGAAGCCTTCACGGGCCGGGTAGTCGGCGACGCGGCGGGGCATGCCCCACAGGCCGAGGAGGTGCTGGGGGAAGAAGGTCAGGTTGAAGCCGGCGAACGTCAGCCAGAACTGCACCTTGCCCAACCCTTCGCCGAGGCGGCGCCCGGTGAACTTCGGATACCAGAAGAACAGGCCGGCGAAGAGCCCGAAGACGGCGCTGCCGAAGAGCACGTAGTGCATGTGGGCCACCACGAAGTACGTGTCGGTGACGTGGACGTCGAAGGGGAAGACGGCCAGCATCGGGCCGGTCAGCCCACCGATGAGGAACACGACCACGAAGCCGACGGCGAAGAGCATCGGGGTGTCGAAGCGGAGCCGGCCGCCCCACATGGTGGCGATCCAGCTGAAGATCTTGACGCCCGTGGGCACGGCGATGAGCAGCGTCGTGCCCGAGAAGAACGGGTTGTTGACGGCGAAGGTGGCGAACATGTGGTGGCCCCAGGTGGTCACCGAGTACGCCGTGATGGCCAGCGTCGACAGGACGAAGGCCTTGTAGCCGAAGACCGGCTTGCGGGAGAAGACCGGGATGACCTCGGTGACCACGCCGAAGTAGGGCAGGGCGACGATGTAGACCTCGGGGTGCCCGAAGAACCAGAACAGGTGCTGCCACAGCACAGGCAGCTCACCCGGCGGGGCCTCGAAGAAGTGGGTGCCGAGGCGCCGGTCGGTGAAGAGCATGGCCAGGGCGCCGGTCACGACCGGGAAGGCGAGCAGGATCAGCAGGCTGACGGCCACCATGTTCCAGGTGAAGATCGGCATGCGGAACAACGTCATGCCCGGGGCCCGCAACCCGATCACGGTGGTGACGATGTTCACGGCGGTGAGCACGCTGGCCACCCCGGTGAGCATCAGCCCGATGATCCACAGGTCGGCACCCACCCCGGGGGAGTACACGGCGTTGGACAGGGGCGTGTACGCCGTCCAGCCGAAGTCGGCCGCCCCCCGGGCGGTGAGGAACCCGGAGATCATGATCAGGCCGCCGCCGGCGAAGAGCCAGTAGGACAGGGCGTTGAGTCGGGGAAAGGCCATGTCGGGGGCGCCCAGCTGGATGGGCACCAGGTAGTTGGCCAGCCCGGCCGCCATGGGCACGGCGAAGAGGAACATCATGATGCTGCCGTGCATGGTGAAGAACTCGTTGTAGCGCTGGGTGGACAGCACCTGCTGGCCGGGCTGGGCCAACTCGGCCCGCATGAGGGTGGCCAGGGCCCCGCCGAGCAGGAAGAACGTGAACGCCGTGGCCATGTACAGCAGGCCGATCCGCTTGTGGTCGGTGGTGCTGAGCCAGTCGACGATGCCGCCCGGCGGGATGTGGTGGTCCGGCGCCGACCCAGCCGGGGGCCGCTCGGCGAGCGTGGTCATCGCCGGGCCCGGGAAGCCCAGCGGGCGAACTCATCGGGCTCGACGATCCGCACGTCGAACGTCATGCGCGCATGGTCGAGGCCGCAGAACTCGGCGCAGTACCCCTGGTAGCGCGCCGTCCGGTCCGGGTGCAGGTCGAAGCGGTTGTCCAGGCCGGGGACGACGTCCATCTTCCCCAGGAAGCCGGGGACGAAGAACGAGTGGATCACGTCGGTGCTGCGCAGCATCAGCCGGACGGGGCCGCCGGCGGGGAGGACGAGGTCGGGAGAGTCCTCGGGGCCGCCGAGAATCGAGACGCCCTGGGCGGGATAGTCGAAGCGCCACTGCCACTGGAAGGCCGTCACGTCCACGACGAGAGGTGGGCCGTCCCCTTCGTTGCCGGCGGTCGCCGGGTCGGTACGGACGCTCAGGGCGAAGATCCCGGCCACGATGACCAGGGGCACAACGGTGTAAAAGACCTCGAGGGGGACGTTGCCCCGGCGCTGGAGAGGCAGGTCGTCGTCCTGGCCGGCCCGGGCCCGATAGCGAACGATGCACCAGGCCAGCAGGACGACGACGAGCACCCCGAGAGCGGCGGCGGTGAAGAGCAGGACCCGCCACAGGTCGACGATCCGGTCGCCCTGTTGCGTCCCCGGCTCGGGCATGCCGAACCGGCTGGAGCAGGCGCCGGCCGCGACGGCCAGAGCCAGCAAGCACGCCACACCCGCTTTTCGCACCAGCCGCGCCCCTACCCCGACGCCGTCTCCCCCAACCGGAGATCAGGTCAGGGCTCCTCTCGCCGAGGGTGACCGGCGCCGGCGGGTACCGACACCCGCGAGCCGCTACCGGTTCAACGCCGATCAGCAGGAAAAGCACCTGGGAGGTGTGTTTCCCGCTGCCTGTCAGCCCGCGGGCCGGAGTCGGGCCGCCCGCAGGACGGCGTCCACCTGGGCCGCCACCTCGGCGGGTGTCCGGGTGATCTCCTCGCGGCCGAAGTGCAGCACCGTCCAGCCCAGCACAGCCAGGCTGGCGTCGCGCCGGCGGCCCCGAGCCCGTTCCGTGGGTGAGCTGTGATAGCGGTCGCCGTCCGCCTCGACGCCGACCATGAGCTCCGGGTAGGCGAGGTCCAGCCAGAACGACGGCCGGCCGGGGCGGGGAACCTCGTGCTGCTGGGCGGGCTCGGGCAGGCTGAAGCGGCGTAGCAGTGCCAGGAGGTCGTCTTCGAGCTCGCTCTGCGTCGGCAACCGCCCGTCGCGGAAGCGGGCCACGAGCGCGGCCAGCGCGCCGGCTCCCGGCCGCCGTGACATCCCGGGGCGGGCCAGCAGCCGCTCCAGGGCGACCAGCGAAGTGATCCGCCGCAGCAAGGCGTCGTTGAGCGCCCCCTCCAGCACGTGCGGGGCGGCACCGGCCATGTCGAGGAGGGTCCGGGCGGGGACCGTCACGGGGATGATCCCGATCGTGGACACGTCTGACAGCGTGAGTCCCCTCGCCGACCGCACCAGGGCGCCCCTCAATTTCGGCACATGGCTTCGGGTCACAACGATCTCGGGCTGACCAGCCGTCACCCGCCGGAGTCTGAACAGAGCACCCGCACAACGGCCTGACGCCCAACCGCCGACCGCCCAGCAGGCGGCCAGCACGTCGCTCTCGAAGCTCGGGCCCGCCCCGGCGGTCCGGTAGACCCCGCGGTGGAGAGGGAGCAGCAGCCCCCCACGACGCACCTCCACCTGCCGCGAGGTGCAGCCGAGTTCGTAGAGCTCGGCGATGGTGATGATGTTCAGCTGGGTCCCGGCGCGCTCGAGGATGGCCAGGTCGAGGGAGTTCATCGGCACGGAAGTCCAGCACCCGGCCCTCCTGCCCGCCCTTGAATTTCCCGTCTGCAGCAGGAAAGGCACCGGGGAGGTGGCTTTCCTGCTGCCCTAGGCTGGTCGGGCGGGGTGAATGGTCCGAAAGGGGCGGGTTTGGGCAGGAACAGCTCAGTCGCCGTCGAAGTGAGACAGCAGGGGCGGGGGTGAGGTGAGATGCGCAGGTCGGCACTGTTGATGGCTGCTGCCCTCGTCGCCGTCGTCCTCCCGCGGATCGCTCCCGAGCGCGCTCCTGGTGCCCACACCG
>JBOGFO010000291.1:0-9679 GCA_050743445.1 Acidimicrobiia bacterium | reverse complement strand
GACCTGCTCCGGGCGCCGCTCGAGGGTGACCTGGCGGCCGACATGCGCGCTGGCGTCCGACCCGCCACCGGGGCACAGCTCGAAGTCGGCAGCCAGGGACTCCTCGGTGCCGGCCGCGTTCTTCACCGCCAGGTAGCACGCCGCGTCGCCGGAGGTGACCGAGACGAGGGTGACCGCCTCGGCGGCGGAGTCCGGAGCAGCGGTGGACGAAGTTGTGGCCGCGGCCTCGGTCGTGGTCGTGGTGGCCTCGGCTTCAGGCGTAGTCGGCGGTGGCCCACAGGGCCCGGCCCACCGTGGCCACCCGCAGCCGGCGGGGGCGCACCGCCGTCGTCACCCGGGGCTCCAGGAGACCGAGGAGGAGCCGCTGGCGCCACCAGACATCGATGCCGTGGATGGTCACCCGCTCGAAGCCGAGGCCTGCCTCGGCGGCACCGGGAAAGACGACGGCCTCCTTGCGCACGTCACGCTCGAAATCGATGGTCAACTCCACCGTGAGCGCCGACTCGCCCAGCAACCGCAGCAGCGGCAGCACGCCGACGCTGAAATCGACGACCATTCGACCCAGCCTACCGGCGGCCAGAACCGTTACCATCCGTGGTTTGCCGGACGAAACGCCCACCCAGCCCATCCGGGTCGTCCTCGTCGATGACCACCAGATCGTTCTCGACGGGCTGGCCGCCATGCTGCGGCCCTACTCCGACGAGGTGGTCATGGTCGGCGCCGTCACCGATCCCGCCGTCGCCCCCGGGCTGGTGCGGGACCTGGAACCCGACGTGTGCCTCCTCGACGTCCGCCTGCGGGGTGTCAGCGGCTTCGACGTGTGCACGGAAGTGCTCCGCCTGGCCCCCGACACCCGGGTCGTCTTCCTGACCGTCTACGACGACGAGCAGTACCTCTTCCAGGCGCTCCAGGCCGGCGCCTCCGGCTACCTGCTCAAGCAGGTCAGCGGCCCCGAGCTGGTCGGCCACCTGGCCCGGGTCGTCGAGGGCGAGGTGGCCGTCGACCCCACGCTGGCCGGCCGGGTGGCGCTTTCCGCCGCCCGCCTGTCTCGGGGCGAGTTCTGGCCCGGTGCCCGGCTGGGCCTGACCCAGCGGGAGAGCGAGGTGCTCGGCCTCATGGTGCGCGGCCTCTCCAACCGGGCCATCGCCAACACGCTCGTCGTCGGCGAGGAGACCGTGAAGAGCCACGTGGGGGCGCTGTACCGCAAGCTGGAGGTCGCCGACCGGTCCCAGGCGGTGGCTCTGGCCCTGCGCGAGGGCCTCTACCGATGACGACGGCCGGCACCGGACCGGGCGTCGGCGACTGGGGCTCCCTCCTGCCCCAGCTGGTGGAGCTGACCGGCGAGGAGCTCGACCGGGGCGCCCTCATGGCCAAGGTGGCGATCGTCATCAGCGACGTGACCGGCGCCGACGCCTGCTTCGTGCATCTCGTCGACAACAGCCACCTCGTGCTGGCCGGCGCCACCCCGCCCTTCGACCATCTGGCGGGCACCATCCACCTGGCGCTGGGCGAAGGGGTGGCGGGATGGGTGGCCAAGCACGGCGTCCCGGCCGTGGTCGAGGACAAGTGGCACGACACCCGCTACCGCTACATCCCCGCCTTGCGGGGTGAGGACTTCCACTCGATGATCTCCCTGCCCCTGGTCCGCCCCGGCCGCCAGGTGGTGGGCGTGTTCAACCTCCACACCCGGGAGCGGCGCGAGTTCACCCCGGCCGAGATCGAGGCCCTCACCCCGGTGGCCGGCCTGCTGGCCGGCATCGTGGAGAACGCCCTCCTCTACCACCGGCTGGCGGAACGGGAGGCCGAGGTCGAGCGCTTCGCGGCCCGGACCATCGAGCTCCAGGAGCTCGAACGCCACCGCCTGGCCGGCGAGATCCACGACGGGATCAGCCAGCGGGTGGTCAGCCTCTGCTTCCGCCTGTCGGCCGCCGAGGCCCTGCTGGGCGGCCCGGGAGGGAGCGCCTCTCCCGAGCGCACGGCCGAAGCCGCCGTGGAGCTGGCCGAGGCCAAGGCGCTGGCCAACGCCGCCCTGGAGGAGACCCGCCGGGCCATCACCGGGCTGCGCCCCTCCGTCCTCGACGATCTCGGCCTGGCCGCCGGCCTCGGTCACCTGGCCAGTGGACTCCCCGGAGTGGAGGCCGAGGTCAAGGTCACCCCCACCACCCTGGCCCCCCATGTGGAGACGGCCCTCTTCCGGATCGTCCAGGAGGCGCTCCAGAACGTGGTCAAGCACGCCCAGGCGACGTGGGTGCGCGTGTCGATGGTCGACGATCCCGAGGCCGGCGTGGTTCGCCTCGAGGTGGCCGACGACGGTGTGGGCTTCGACCCCACCGACCGCCGACCCGATGCCTACGGGCTGGCGGGGATGGCGGAACGGGCTGCGCTCACCGGAGCCAAGCTCGAGGTGTCGTCCCGTGCCGGCGATGGCACCACCGTCTCCGTGACCGTCCCCAGGGGCTGACTTCCCGCCGGGCTCGCCACCACGCCGTCGTCGTGGAGCTGGCCGATCTCGCCCGTCGAGAGGCCGAGCACCTCGGCCAGCACCGATTCGGTGTGCTCACCCAGGAGCGGGGCGGCCTGGGCCGGGAGCCGGCCGGACACCGACATGTCGAGGGGTGAGGCGGGCATGAGGTAGGTGCCGATCCCGGGCTGGTTGACGGCCTGGAACATGGGATTGGTCGTCGAGCAGCGGGGGTCCTCCTCGACCAGCTCCCGGAAGCTCTGGTACGGGCCCCAACACACGTCGTGGGCGTCGAAGATGGCGGCGATCTGGGCCCGGGTGCGGGCCACCGTCCACGGCTTGAGGATGGAGGCGATGACCTCCCGGGCCGAGAACCGGTCCCCTTCCACGTCGAGGTCGACGCCGAGCAGCTTCTCGATCTGCTCGCACGCCTCGTCGATGCCGGTGGCCTCCTTGAGGGACTTCCACTGCCGGGCGGTGAGGGCCACGACCATGATCCGCTTCCCGTCCTTGGTCAGGAAGTCGCGGCCGAAGGCGCCGTAGAGGTAGTTGCCGAACTTGGGCCGCTCGGTCCCGTTGACCTGCACCTCGGCGATCTTGCCCAGGTGCCCGACCATGGCCAGGGCCACGTCGGAGAGCGCCAGCTGGATCATCTGCCCTTCACCGGTGCGGCCCCGGTGGCGCTCGCCGGCCAGGAGGCCGGTGGCGGCCAGCCCGCCGGTGATGGCGTCCCAGGCCGGCAGGAGGTGGTTGAAGGGCACGCCGAGGTTGGTGGGCCCGGTGGCCCACGGGAAGCCGGTGGCCGGATTCACCGTGTAGTCGACCGCCGAGGAACCGTCGTAGTTGCCGGTGATGTTCACCATCACCAGGTCGGGTCGGGCGGCGGCCAGGGTCTCGTAGCTCAGCCAGCCCTTGGCCGGGAAGTTGGTCAGGAACAGCCCGCTGTCCGGCCCCGGAGCGGTGACCAGGGCGGTGACGATCTCCCGTCCCCGGGGCGACCGGAGGTCGACGGCGATGGACCGCTTGCCCTTGTTGAGGCCGGCCCAGAAGAGGCTCTTTCCGCTCTCGGTCACGGGCCAGCGCCCGTGGTCGAGGCCACCGCCGATGGGGTCGAAGCGGATCACGTCGGCCCCCAGCTGGGCCAGGGTCATCCCTCCGAGGGGGGCGGCCACGAATGCCGACCCCTCGACCACGCGCATCCCGGCCAGCACACCCACGGTTCCGCTCCTTTTCCCGGCCATCCGGCAATCGTCGGATACCCACCGGTGCGGTCCCTCCCCTGGTCGGGGGAGAGCCGTGGGGGATTACCTGAGGGCGGCCACCGAGACGACGGGCCGTGCGGGCGGGGTGCTGCCCAGCGAACCGGCGAACGGCAGGTCGGAGAAGTTGAAGATTCCGCCGTCCTCGCCGACCATCAGGTACCCGTCCCCGAAGGGGACCATTCCGGTCACCGGCTGGTTGAGCTCCGTGGACCCGAGCGACCCCCGGAAGGGGGCGTCGCCGAAGCTGAAGACGCCTCCGTCGGAGGCCACCAGCCAGTAGCCCGGAGCCCCCAGATAGGGCACCAGGGACTGGACCGGGGCGTTCAGCATGATGTCGCCCAGCGCCCCGTAGAAGCGGGCGTCGCCGAAGGTGAAGATGCCGCCGTCGGACGCCACCATGTAGTACCCGAGGCCGGTGGCCGTGGGGATCGAGTCGAGGACCGGGCCGTTCAGCTTCACGTCGGCCAGGTCGCCGTGGTGATCGGCGTCGCCCTGGGGCACCACCCGTCCCCGATCGGTGAAGATCCAGTACCCCTCGCCCGATCCGGAGCCGGACAGGCTGGTCACCTTCTCGCCCGGGGCCAGCCGGGCCGGGTCGGCGTTGCCCCGGTGGGGAGCGTCGCCGAAGGCGAACACGTGGCCCTGGTCGTCCACCACCCAGTAGCCCTGCGAGGTCGGAGTCGGCTCCAGGTCGACGGCCCGGGCGCCGCCCGAGACGGCGGCGTTCCCCAGCCAGGCGGCGTCGCCGAAGGCGTAGACATCGCCGCCGTCGCCCACCATCCAGTAGCCCGAGGGAGCCGGAGGCTCCGGTTCGGGTTCGGGTACCGGGGTCGGCGCGGGGACGGGCACGAACGGTCCGACGCGGGGACCGCCGATGCCGGGAAGAGCCACGAAGGCCGCCAGGGCCGGGTGCTCGACATCACCGGTCTTGGGCCGGTTGGCCAGGACGCCCTCCACGGCGAGGGCGGTCGTGGCGTCGCTGTCGAAGTCGACACCGTCGGTGGCCCCGAGGTTGAGCAGGAGTGTGGAGGCGTCGGAGAGGGACATGCCCTGGGAGTCACCCGTCTGGGCGTCCACCGCCACCATGAACACGTCCCCGGCGTCGTTCCAGCCGAGCAGGGACCGGCGCATCCGGGTGAAGGCGATGGGGTCGCCCTCGGGCGGGATGACCTTCTGGCCGTCCCGCAGGACGACGAGGTGGGCACCGATGCTCTCCCGGGCGTCGACCGGGCTCGAGAGGGTGACCGTGATGGTTCCGCCCACAGCCGACAGGCCGTTCCCGAGCTGGCGCAGGGTGTCCTCACCGGCGCCGGTGCCGACCAGGAGCGCACCCCCGGCCGGGATCTCGCCACCCTGGTCCCGGAGCTCGCCGACCTGGACGGTCACGGAGCGGTCGAAGGTACCGAGTGGTTCGGGGGATTGGAGGACGAGCTCGGCCCCCTCCCCGGCGGTACCGCTGTCGCCCCACTCCGGGGTCATGAGGGCGATACCGTCGGTCACGGCCCGGTTGACGGCGGTGATCGTCAGGGGCGTGCCGTCGCTGCCCACCGCCTGGCCCTGCCATTCCAGAGCGCCGGCGATGAATCTCCCGTCCCCGAGCAGCGTGACCTGGGGGTCCGTCCCGGACGAGCGCAGGAGGCGTCCCTGGCTGACGACACCACCGAGGGGCGCGGGGCTGATCCCGGCGTCCCACCAGCCGGCGTTGATACCGGCCAGGCAGCCCGACCGGGCACACATGTCGCTGGTCAGCTCCTGGTTGCCGGCGCCGTTGCTCACCAGGTCACCGGCATTCACCACCCTCAGGTCGACGGCGGCGTGGGGCGCGATGTGAGCCACGTGGGCTACGGCCGAGAGCGGGCCCGTCCGGCTGATGGTGGCGTACTCCACCCCGGTGTGGATGGTGCGACCGCCGACCGTCACGAAGCCGGATGGCGGCAGATTGGCGGCGGCGAGGGCCGCAGGGGCGGTGAGCAACGACGCCAGCACGACCAGGCCCAATCTTCGCATGCAGCCGTTGTTCGCCCGTCGTGACACCAAAACCTTTCCTCGGTTCCACCCCGGGCGAGATGCGCAAATTGTCCCCTGGCGCAAAATGCATGAGGCGGATTCAAACGGTTCAAAACCTCGAATTGGGCATATACCGCGGGGGGCAGGAACCCGCCCGAGCATGCCGAATCTGCCTCCTGTCCGCTATGGGCGTATCGGTGTCGTTCGCATCTACTGGGGGAAATTTCGCATGTTTCGGCGGTTCACACCTTTCAAGGCCCGCGCCTCGAGGGCGATCCTCGCCGCACTGGTGGCCACTCCGCTGGCCCTCGTCTCATCACCGCCGGCCGGCGCCGTCCCGGTGCTCGCCAGCGGCTTCACCGAGTCTCTGGTCGCAGCTGTCCCCCAGCCCACGGAGGTTGCGTTCACCCCCGACGGCCGGATGCTGATCACCTCCCAGACCGGGCAGCTGCGGGTCTTCGAGAACGGCGCACTCGAGCCCACGCCGGCGCTCATCCTGCCGGTCTGCTCCAACGGTGAGCGGGGCCTGCTCGGTCTGGCCGTCGACCCGAACTTCGAGAGCAACAACTTCATCTACCTCTACGTCACGAAGCGGAACGCCGCCGAATGTCCCACCTCGGGCGCCGGCGCCCCGGTCAACCAGGTGGTGCGCTACGAGCTGGAGGATGACAACGACGCCGTCGATCCCGTCGTCCTCCTCGACAACATCCCGTCGTTCGGAATCCACAACGGCGGGGACCTCAACTTCGGCCCCGACAACGGTGAGTGCGCGGGTGGCCCCTGCCTCTACGTGGCCGTGGGCGACGGCGGCTGCGACCTCGACGACCCCGTGGCGTGTCAGAACAACAACACGAACGCCCAGGAGAACGACACCCTGCTGGGCAAGATCCTGCGGATCAACAAGACCACCGGCGAGCCCTCCGCAGTGAACTCCTTCTTCAACGCCGGGGAGCGCTGCGGCGACGCCGACGGCGTCGACGACGCCGTCCTCTGCTCGGAGATCTGGGCCACGGGCTTGCGCAACCCCTTCCAGTTCAGCTTCGCGGAGGACCTGGCCTCGCTCACGATCAACGACGTGGGCACCGGGGCCTTCGAGGAGATCAACACGGTGCTCGGTGGGAACTACTCCTCGCCGCCCAACTTCGGGTTCAACTTCCGCGAAGGGCCGTGCCCCGTGACGGACCTCACGCTGCCTTGTCCGCCCTACGTCGGCCCGCCGGATCTGGTGGACCCGTACTTCAGCTACCAGCACGGGTCCTTGGCCGACTGCGAGGCCATCACGGGATCGGCCATCGTGCCGAGCGGGACCTGGGGGTCTCACTATGACGGGGGGACCCTGTTCTCCGACTTCACCTGCGGCAGGATCTTCCTCGTCGACGAGACCGACACCGGTCCCTTCGACGCCGGTGACGCCGAGGTCCTGGCCGAGAACCTCGGGGCCGGTGCCGGGATCAGCATGGCCTTCGGCCCCGCCGGCCTCACGACCGGCCTGTACTACACCAGCCACGCCAACGGGGGCGAGGTGCGCCGGATCGTCCAGGGCGAGGTGCCGGCCGTCCGGTCCATCGTCTCCACCTCGGACGGCGACGGCCTGTGGCTGGCCGACTCTCAGGGCCGGGTCTATGACTTCGGCGACGCTGACCACCATGGCGACGTCATTCCGCAGCCGGGCACGACCGTGGTGGGCATGGCGGCGACGAACACCGACGACGGCTACTGGGTGGCGACCACCAATGGGCGGGTCTTCGCCCGGGGGGATGCCGACCACTTCGGTGACACGTCCGGCGTCACCCTGAACCTGCCCGTGGTGGGCATGGCCAAGACACCCGACGACGGCGGCTACTGGCTGGTGGCAGCCGACGGCGGGGTCTTCACCTTCGGCAACGCCGAGTTCTTCGGCTCCCTGGCCAAGATCAAGCTCAACCGGCCGATCGTGGGCATCGCCGCCACCCCGGACGGCGAGGGCTACTTCCTGGTGGCCGCCGACGGCGGCGTCTTCACCTTCGGCAACGCCGAGTTCAACGGCGCCCTCGGCAAGGTCAAGCTGAACAAGCCGGTGGTCGGCATGGCCGCCACCAACGACGGCGAGGGCTACTGGCTGGTGGCCTCCGACGGCGGCGTGTTCACCTTCGGCAACGCCAACTTCAAGGGCGCCACCGGCTCCATGCCGCCCAGCACGCCGGCCATCGGGATGGCGGTCACGCCCTCCGACGACGGCTACTGGATCGCAGCCACCGACGGGACCGTCATCGACTTCGAGGACGCCGTGTTCCCGTTCTGATCCCCATCCATCCACCTGCCGAACAGGGGGCGGTTCGCCGGCGGGCGGGCCGCCCCCGCATGTTCAGGCCATGCGGGGTCAGGCCATGAGGCCCACCAGCCGCCAGTCGAGGACCAGGTTCTCGCCGACGGGAGCGCCCGGCGGAGCACCCTCCTCCGGGCGGTCCACCCAGACCCGGGCCCGCAGGTCGACCAGGCCGCCGTCGTCCAGGGCTCCCGGTCCCCGTCCGCTGAGCGGCGTGACCGCCTCCACCGCCACCTCGGTCCGCACGGCGTCGCCTTCGAAGACGGGCCCGGCATGGTCGCAGCTCCGCCAGCCGAGGATGGTGACGAGGCCGGGAATGGCCCGGCTGACGGCCGCCCCGGCCAGCGAGATGGTGTGGCCGCCGTAGACCAGGCGCTGGCCGTACGGGCTACGCCGGGCGTCGGTGTGGGCCTCGGCCAGGTTGAGGGTGGCCCGGGCCAGCTCCGTCGCCGCCGTGACCGTGTCCCGGAACTCGAGGGCGTAGACCGTGCCGGGGACGAGGTCCCCCGCCCGCAGCCCCGAACCCAGGCGGGAGCGGAAGGCGGCCAGGTCCCAACCCGCCACCGCGGCGACCAAGCGCTCGTCGTCGAGGTCCTCGGGTATCCCGGAGAAGTCGTCCCGGTGGCCGGTGTCGCCCTCAGGGTCCCGCAGGGGCAGCATCGGGCAGCGGTGGAAGTCGAGGACCCGGCGCCCGTCATGGTTCCACGTGGTGCAGCGCAGGGCGGCCAGGCCCGTGGCCGGCCGCCCGGGCTTGAGCTGGTTCTGCCGGAGCCCGACCACCTCGGTGACCGTCTCGAGTGTGTCGCCCAGGTGGACGGGACTCTCCAGGACCAGCCCCCGGTAGAAGAGGTTGGCCTTGACCCGCTGGGTGAGGCCGGTGGTCTGGCCGATGGCCACGTTGGCCACCAGGAGCGGGTGGGCCAGGGGCTCCTTCCGCCCCGAGACGGCGGCCGACAGGGTGTGGTCGAGGGGCAGGCGCAGGCGGTCGCCGGTGAGCGACTGGTGGAGCAGGGCGTGGGCGGTGGTCAGCGTCAGCGGCGGGGCGTCGTCGACCACCTGGCCGACCTTCAGGTCCTCGAACCACGGACCCCCCAGCGGCACCCGCACGTCCTCCACGATGCGGACGCGAAGCTCTCCCATGGTTCCCCCTGACGCCGTGGCCGAGCACTCCTCACCCATGGTCCGGCCGGTGCAACGGGTCTCCCTCCCCCGAACGGGGGATTCGCCCGGGGGAGGAGCCCTAGCGGAGGGCGGCCACCGAGACGACGGGGTGGGCCGGCGGGGTGGCCCCCAGGGAGCCGGCGAAGGCCTTGTCGGAGAAGTTGAAGATGCCACCGTCCTCGGCCACCATCAGGTAGCCGTTGCCGTAGGGCACCATCCCGGTCACCGGCTTGTTGAGCTTGGTGGACCCGAGCGAGCCCCGGAAGGCGCCGTCGAAGGAGAACACGCCGCCGTCGGAGGCGACGAGCCAGTAGCCCAGCCCGTCGGGGTCGGGGACCAGCGACTGCACCGGAGCGTTGAGCTTGATGCTGCCCGTCGAACCCCGGAACACGGCGTCGCCGAAGGTGAAGATGCCGCCGTCGGAGGCGACCATGTAGTAGCCCCGGCCCGAGGGGGTGGGGATGGAGTCGAGCACCGGCCCGT
>JBOGFO010000290.1:0-3834 GCA_050743445.1 Acidimicrobiia bacterium | reverse complement strand
GAGCTCGAGCGCGCCCGGCAGGGCCGAGGCGTGCCCGGCGAGCTTCGAGACCGACCCCAGGACGGCGTCGAGCCCTCTGGCCACGGCCCGGACGAAGCGGCCGGGCCCGGACACGACCCCGCCTCCGGCCACGGCCACCGCGGCGGTGGACGCGGTCTGGGCCATGCCGCTCTCGGCCGCCATGGTGCGGTAGCCGGCGGCGGCCGCCCGGCGGGCCCGCAGCAGGAGGGAATCGACCGCCCCGAGGGACAGCCCGAGGGCGGCGGCGATCTCCGGCGGCCGGCGGCCCTCGACGTCGCGGGCGTAGAGCACCTCCCGCTGCCGGCGGGGAAGCCGGCCCACGACCGAGCGGACGGCCTCCACCCGCTCCCGGCGCAGGGCGTGCTCCTCGGGCCAGTCGGCCACCGAGCCGGGCAACCCGGCGACCGCCGGACGGGCCAGGTCCCGGGACCGGGATCGGGCCACGTCGACGGAGACATGGCGGGCGATCACCTGCACCCAGGCACCGAAGCGGGCCTCACCCTGGCAGCGGTCGATCCGCTCGAAGGCGCGCAGGAAGGCGACCTGGGCGACCTCGTCGGGATCAGCCGTCCCGCGCCGGATGCAGGTGGCGACGACCACCGGGTAGTGCCGCCGGTATAGCTCGGCGAAGGCGTCGCTGCTTCCCGCCTGGGCCAGCTGCACCAGGCCGGCGTCCCCGAGTTCCCCCAAGCCCCCGGCCATCGTCGTCCCCCAACGCTCGACGCCCCAGAAGCCCACATGCTTGTACGAGCCAACTACTTTTGGCAAGTGCAGGCTGCGGCGATGCCGGTGTCCAACTCGGCGGAGGACCCGGGCATGTCCGCCACCAGGCGGAGCCGGCCGCCGAGTGCCGCCACATAGGCGCGCAGCGTCGACAGCCGCAGGTCGCTTCGGCGTTCGAGCTTGGACAGGTCGGACTGCGAGACCCGGAGCCGCTCGGCGAGGGCGGTCTGCGTGACACCTCGTGAGCGGCGCAGGCCGGCGAGATCCGCTACGGGCCGGGCCCGGCCCTGCGCCCGGGCCCGGGCACGATCGATGAAGGCGCGCCACAGCGGACCCGTGCCGTACTGGGGGTTGGCGGCCAGCAACCGCTCGACGGTGGCCGCCACCGGACCGTCGGGGTCGGCCGCCACCACCCGGGCCAGCGGAGCCCAGTCGGCCAGATCCCCCCGCTCGAGCAGAGAGTCCAGGGCGGCGGGTCCGAGTGCCCCGACCGGCGTTTCCGGTGGGTAATCGAGGTTCCGGTGGATCATGACGGTCCGTCCTCGGCGATGCGCTCCACCATCCCGACCGCCAACCGGCGCCCGGCGTCGGCCACGGCGGCCCAGTCCCGCCACCGGTCTTCCAGGCGGCGGTAGTGGGCCAGGTCGACGTCGGACAGATCGTACGGGCGCGGTTCAGCCAACTGGCGGGCCACCTGGGTTGCCACCCGGAGCCCTCCTGGTCCCCGCTGGTCCTCGTAGTAGTCGTCCAAGCCGACCAGGACCTCGACGGCCTCCTCCAGACCGAGCCGGTCGGCGAGAGCGACCACGTCCAGATAGTCCCTGGTCGCGTTCCGCTGCAGCACCAACCACGCCTTGATCCGGGTGATCTCGGACAGGGTCGGCACCTGGAGTCGCCGGCGGCCCACCCGGATCGATTCGACCTCCAGGGGCCGCCGGCGGATCAGCTGCCGAATGCCCGTCTCGACTCCGTCCAGGCTGCCCAGGATGAGCACCGGTCGGCGGATCCGGGCCGTGACCCAACCGTCGGTCTCCTCGAGCGCGGCGAGGACGTCGTCGAACCGCACACGGAGATCGGCCAGCACATGATCATCATCGAACGAGACACGGTGCCCCGCCCGCTGAGCGGCCGCCGCCCCCCCGACCAGCACCGCGTCCGGCACCAGCGCCTGTAACCGCGCCGCGGCCCGCAGGACCTGGTCGAGTTCCGGCTCGACTGACGTGGCCAACGAAATCCTCCCTCCAGGGCTTATACGCACTAGTGACTATAATGCATATCGGTTGGGAAAGCCGTCCTTCCGGGGCGTCTCCTCCGGCTCCGCCCCCTCCGCCTTGCCATCGAGCGGCCGGTAGCCTCGAGGGCCGTGATCAAGGTGCGGGTGCTGCGCGACATCTCCGACGCCGAGCTGTCCGAGGTCCGGGACCTGCTCGACGCCGTGGAGGCCACCGACGACCACGCCGCCCTCGGGGAGCACAAGTGGTTGGACCTGGTCAACGGGTCCGGCCAGAGCTTCGCCGGCATCGTGGCCGAGGAGCCACCCCACCCCCATCCCGTCGGCTACGCCCACCTCTCGGTCGGGGCCCACTTCGCCCTCGAGGTCGCAGTCGATCCCGAGCACCGGGGCGTCGGCGTCGAGGTGGCCCTGGTCGAGGCGGCCCTGGAGCTGGCCGCAGCCGAAGGCGGCGGGCAGCTGCACTTCTGGGTGTTCCGGCCCACCCAGATCCACGATGCCCTCGCCCACCGGCTCGGCTTCATCCGGGGCCGGGAGCTGTTCCAGATGCGCCGGGCCCTGCCCCATCCCGAGGCCGCCATCTGGCCGCCCGGCGTGACGGTCCGCCGGTTCGTGCCGGGCGAGGACGAGGAGGCGTGGCTGGCGGTCAACAACGCCGCCTTCGCGGGGCACCCCGAGCAGGGCACGTGGGAGCTCGAGACGCTCCGGCAGCGTCAGGCCGAGAGCTGGTTCGACCCCGCCGGCTTCCTGCTCGCCGAGGACGACGCCGGCCTCGCCGGCTTCTGCTGGACCAAGGTCCATGACCATGGGGAAACGCTCGTCGGTGAGATCTACGTGATCGCCGTGGATCCGTCCCGCCAGGGCAGCGGGCTCGGACGGGCGCTGGTGCTGGGCGGCCTGGCCAGCCTGGCCGAGCGGGGATGCCGTACCGGCATGCTCTACGTCGACGCCTCCAACCAGTCGGCCGTGGGCCTCTACCGGGCGCTGGGCTTCGACGTGCACCACGTCGACCGGGCCTACGTCGCCGAGGTGCCGGCGACCGAGGCGACGTGAGCCCGACCCGCTACGGCGCCTCCCGGGCCGACGTCGAGGAGCTGCTCGCCTCCTGGGGCGAGAAGCCGTACCGGGCCGCCCAGGTGTGGGACGGCCTGTACCGCCGCCGGGCGCCCCTGGAGGACCTCACCGACCTGAGCCGGGGACTGCGGGACCGGCTCGCCTCCTCGCTCCCCACCGAGCTCACCCTCTGCACGACATCGGTCACCGACGACGGCGAGACGCTCAAGTGGCTGTGGAACGCCGCCGCCGGGGCGGAGGTGGAGACCGTCCTCATGGGTTACCGGGACCGGGCCACGGTGTGCGTCTCGTCCCAGGCCGGCTGTGCCATGGGGTGCACGTTCTGCGCCACCGGCCAGGCCGGCTTCGAACGTCACCTCGGCACCGGCGAGATCGTGGAGCAGGTGGTCCGGGGCCAGCACGCCAGCGCCCGGCGGGTCTCGAACGTCGTGTTCATGGGGATGGGCGAGCCGCTGGCCAACGTCGACGCCACGCTGGCCGCCATCGGACGGCTTCACGACGACCTCGGCATCTCCGCCCGCCACATCACCGTCTCCACCGTGGGCCTTCCCCCCGGGATCCGCCGCCTCGCCGCCCAGCCCCTCCCGGTCACCCTGGCCGTGTCCCTCCACGCCCCCGATGACGACCTGCGCGACCAGCTGGTGCCGGTCAACCGCCGCTACCCCCTGGCCGAGGTCCTCGCCGCCGCCGCCGAGTACCTGGAGACCTCGGGCCGGAGGCTCTCCTTCGAGTACGCCATGATCGACGGCGTCAACGACCGGCCGGCCCATGCCACCGCCCTGGCC
>JBOGFO010000289.1:0-2843 GCA_050743445.1 Acidimicrobiia bacterium | reverse complement strand
TGCTCGACCTCCACGCCAGCCTGTCCAGCCGCCTCGACGGCATCGACGAGGGCCGGTTGATGTTCGAAACCCTGATCGACCTGCCCATGCCGGTGATCGCCGCCCTCCAGGGCGACGCCATCGGTCTCGGGGCGAGCTTGGTGCTGGCCTGCGACGTGGTGGTGGCCGCCCGTTCCGCGGGGCTGGCCGATCCCCACGTGGCCATCGGCCTGGTGGCTGGCGACGGCGGCTGCGTGGCCTGGCCCATGGCCGCCGGGATGCTGCGGGCCAAGCGCTACCTGCTCACTGGGGAGCGCATCGGCGCCGAGGCGGGCCACGCCATGGGCCTCGTGACCGACCTGGTGGACGAGCCCGCCGACGCCCTGCCCGCTGCCCGCGCCTTGGCGCAACGGATCGCCTCCCTCCCGCCCCTGGCGGTGCAGGGGACCAAGCGGGCCCTCAACCACATCGTCCAGCAACGGGCCGCCGAGGTGCTCAAGCTCTCCTTCGCCCTCGAAGCGCACTCCATGGCCTCCGAAGACCTGGTGGAGGCCGTCAGCGCCTTCCGGGAGAAGCGCGAGCCGAAGTATCACGGTCGCTGACCGGGCCGAGGACAGCGATGGGCTGGCGGGGAAACGCTGCCCCTGGTGTGGAAGAAGGTTCACGCCGGGTTCTGATTCCCGATCGGCCCGCCCGAGCGCGACGGCCCGACGTTCTGGGCCTACGACCTGTGGATGGAACTCGACGTCAACGGCGAGAAAGTCCTTCGGCACGTCCGAGCAGGCGATCGTTCGGCACGTGTTTTGACGCCTCGGCACAACCGCATCCTGCACGTCCCGCCGGGCGCCGAGCACGCCATCCAATGGACGACGGTGAACGCCGCTGAGGCATTCCCGGGCGTCCCCACCCCAACTCACCTGGAGCTACTGCGGGGCGGCCGGCGAGCAGCTGGCCCGCTCCGGTTTCCATGCCATCGGCGCGCGGACGGGTCCGGAGACGCCCGTGCCCAAGGAGCCCGACAAGCGGCTGCTCAACATCTTCTGGGGCCACGTGGCCTTCAACCTCGACCTGTTCCGCCTGGTCGGCGACCGCATCCCGGGCTCCTCCGGCGACGCCGTCGAGTCCCGGTTCTTCGCCGCCCCGGTCAGGACGACGACTAGCCGGCCACGGTGGCGCCGCCAGGCGCTGTCCTCGGCGGACCGCTGCTCCAGCAACCTGATCGCCCGCTACAACCCTCGTCCGGTGGGAGAGCCTCGAAATGGAAAGTCGGGTTTGACCTCGCCGGCCCACCCGCGTTTGCGAAGGCAGGGCGGACTCTCGGTGGGGGCGGGCTTCGCCTTAGGATCGTGTCGTGGCAGCGACACTCAGCGAGCTGGTGGTGGGGGAGTGACCGAATACGACCTGTGCCTCTCCGAGACCAGGGACGGGGTCTGCACCCTCACGCTGAACGACCCCGAGCGGCGCAACGCCTGGAGCCGCGCCATGGAGCGCCGGTACTTCGACCTCCTGGCCGAGGCCGACACCGACCCCGAGGTCCGGGTGATCGTCCTGACCGGAGCGGGGAAGTCCTTCTGTCCCGGGGCCGACATCGCCGTGCTGGGCAAGATCGCCGACAAGGGCGGGATGGACATCTCCGGCGCCCGGCCGCCGGCGTTCCCGCGGACGATCCGCAAGCCGATGATCGGCGCGGTCAACGGCGCCTGCGCCGGCATCGGCCTGAACCAGGCGCTCTGCTGCGACGTCCGCTTCGCCGCCCGGGGAGCCAGGTTCACGACCGCCTACGCCCGCCGCGGCCTGCCCGCCGAGTACGGGACGTCCTGGCTGCTCCCCCGGCTCATCGGGGTCGAGCGGGCCCTCGACCTGCTGCTCTCGGGCCGGGTGTTCGAGGCCGACGAGGCCCGCGAGCTCGGTCTCGTGTCCCGGGTCTGTGACCCGGACTCGGTCCTGGCGGACGCGCAGGACTACGCGCGCGATCTCGCCGCCAACTGCTCGCCGGCGGCGATGGCGGCCATCCGACTCCAGGTCTACGGCGACCTGTCCCGGAGCTTCGAGGAGTCGCTGGAGCGGTCGGTGGCGGCCATGCTCGACTTCGCTTCGAGCGCGGATTTCGCCGAGGGTGTCGCCAGCTACGCCGAGCGCCGTCCGGCGCGCTTCGAACCGCTGGACCCGGACTTCAGCCTGTGAGCTGCTCGAGGGCGGCGAGGTCGATCTCTATGGTCGGCGGCCCTCCGGTCCGGGCCTCGCTCCGGCACGCAGAGCAGGCCAGCGCCATCCAGGGCGAGTAGCAGGCCGGGCAGCACCACCGCCAGCACTTCCCGCACTGCTGGGTGAGGTCCGCGAGATGGCCGCAGTAGATGTCGGGGTGTTCCAGCGCAACCATCGATCACCCTCCCACGACGCTGCCAACCCCGCCCTGCGGGCGACCATAAGGGAACCTCCGGCGCAGGTGGTGGACATCCGTCGGAATCCTGTAACCCGTGTGCTACAAGGGGTTTATGTGTCTAATGTTGTTTATGTGATCTTCATTTCGCGTGGCTGTGGTCGGACGTTCGCCGGCCGGAAGCGCGAGATTTGGGCATGGCGCAACCGGCCGAAGTGGAGTGGGAGCACCTGCGGCGGGCGCTGGCCCTCCTCACCGCCTGGACCACCTCCGAAGGTGACATGAGCGTGCTGGGGGCCGTCGTCAACAGCTACTCGGAGGAGGCGGAGAGCACCGAGGAGGTAGTCGAGATCTTCCAGGGCTTCGTGGTCGGGCTCGTCTCGCTCGGCGGCGGCTTGCTCCTGGAGCTCAGCCGGGTGTCGGACCAGACGCCGGCGGAGCTGCTGGCCGCCATCGGCCGCCGCACCTTGAAGGAGCCCTGAGG
>JBOGFO010000288.1:0-6863 GCA_050743445.1 Acidimicrobiia bacterium | reverse complement strand
GATCTCGAAGTAGCGGGCGTCGACCAGCGGGAGGGGCACCCCCACGGCCAGGCGGGGACCGCCGCCCCGGGCGACCCGGTAGGCCTGCCGGGAGGCAACCCCCCGGGCCACGTCCCGGCGCAGCTCGGGGGGAAGGCTGTCCTCGCCGACGTCGAGGGGCGAGCTGGAGAACCAGTTCTCGTCGTAGAAGACGACGGCGGGTGAGTCCGACGGGGTGCGCAGGCTGGCCAGGATGCGGGGCAGGTTGGGATCGGTGGTGCGCAGCGAGTCGCGGGCCAGGCGGGCGTTGTCGAGGGCCTCCTCCACCGCCGCGTCCTCCCGCTGGGTCACGAGGTAGTTGCGCACCAGGCCGTAGCTCACCGCAGAGAATGCGACCGAGAGCAGGAGCGCCCCGAAAGCAAACGCGAGCGTGACCCGGGTCCGCAGGCCCAGCCGCCGGCGGCGGGCGGCGATGAGCTCCGGTTCCCGCCAGGGCCGCCCCCGCCGCCCCGGCTGCCCTTCTGTCATGTTTGCCGCGCCATGGTCAGGGCTGCAGCTTGTATCCCAGACCGCGGGCCGTCACCACGTAGCGGGGGTGGGCGGCGTCGGCTTCGACCTTGGTCCGCAGGCGGCGGACGTGGACGTCCACCAGCCGCCCGTCACCGAAGTAGTCATAGCCCCAGACCTTCTCGAGCAGCTGCTCCCGGGAGAAGACCCGGCCCGGGCTACCGGCCAGCTCGCACAGGAGCCGGAACTCCGTCTTGGTGAGCGAGATCCGCTCGCCGGCCCGGAGCACCTCACCTTCGTCGGGCTTGATCTCGAGGTCGCCGAAGACCATCGAGGCGGGGGCGTGCTCGGAGCTCCGGGCCCGGCGCAGGAGCGCCCGGATCCGGGCGGCGAGCTCTTTCGGGACAAAGGGCTTGGTGACGTAGTCGTCGGCGCCGGCCTCGAGTCCGGCCACCACGTCGTGGGTGTCGGTGCGGGCCGTCACCATCACGATGGGGACGTCGCTGTGGCGGCGCAGGGCGCGGCAGACCTCGAATCCGTCGATGCCGGGGAGCATCAGGTCGATGAGGACGACGTCGGCCGGACGGCGGGCCCAGGCCTCGAGCGCCTCCTCGCCACTGGCGGCTTCGATGACCGTGTAGCCCTCGTCCTCCAGCGCCATCCGCATGGCGGCCTGGATCCGTTCGTCGTCTTCCACGGTGAGAATTCGTGCGCCCACGCCCAAGATGATGCCTCCCCGAGGGCCCGAACGCGCCGCAATGACGTTTGTATGGTCTCTGATGGGTCGAAGGATCCCCAATTTCCCGATTGGATCGATCTTCCAGAGGGAAAGACCGTGGTGATGCCCGGACTCGGGGTTGCGACGACCGGGGACAAGCCGTCGCTCCCCGGGCCGGGCATTAACTCGTCCGGGCAGTCCTCGTGCAGGCGTTCACCTCCGGGACGCGAACCAGCAAGACTGAGAGCCATGAGCGAACTGCATGCTGTTCCTATTGCAGACGAGCGCTTCACCGGGGTCGAGACCGACGCCCTGCCGGTGCGCTCTCCCTACGACGGCTCGGAGATCGGCCGGGTGCCCGCCTGCGGGGCGGCCGAGGTGGACCGGGCCGTGGTCGCCGCCCGGGCGGCCCTCGATTCGGGCCCGCTGCCGGCGTGGCGCCGGGCGGAGATCCTCGATAGGGCTGCTGCTCTGCTGGGCGAGAAGGTCGAGGCGATGGCCGCCATCATCGCCGCCGAGGCCGCGAAGCCCATCAAGACAGCCCGGGTCGAAGCCAAGCGGGCGATTTCCACGTTTACGTTCGCCGCCGCCGAGGCCCGCCGCCTGACCGGCGAGATGGTGCCCATGGAGGCGTCCGACGTCGGTGAGGGCAAGCTGGCGTTCACCCTCCGGGTGCCGATCGGAGTGGTCGGGGCCATCAGCCCCTTCAACTTTCCCTTGAACCTGGTGGCCCACAAGCTCGCCCCGGCGATCGCCGCCGGCTGCCCGGTGGTGCTCAAGCCCGCCAGCCAGACGCCGCTGTCGGCCATCGCCCTGGCCAACCTGCTGCTCGATGAGGCCGGGCTCCCGGCCGGCTGGCTGTCGGTGGTGACCGGCAAGGGGTCGGTGGTGGGCGAGGGCCTGGTGCAGCACCCGGGGATCGCCATGATCACCTTCACCGGCTCGCCCGAGGTGGGCTGGGACATCCGCGCCAAAGCCGCCCGCAAGAAGGTGAGCCTGGAGCTGGGCAACAACTCGCCGGTGCTCATCGAGGCCGACGGCGACTGGGAGACGGCGGCCAAGAAGATCGCCGTGGCCGGCTTCAGCCACGCCGGCCAGTCGTGCATCTCCACGCAAAGGGTTCTGGTGCATTCGTCGGTGGCCAATGCCTTCACCGACCGCCTCGTGAGCCTGGTCGAGGACCTGGTGGTGGGCGACCCGATGGACGAGGCGACGGATGTCTCGGCGTTGATCTCCGAAGGCGACCGGGACCGGGTGCAGTCGTGGATCGAGGAGGCGGAGGCCGGCGGGGCCAAGGTGCTGGCCGGCGGGGAGGTGCGCGACGGGGTCCTGGCCCCCACCGTGCTGGCCGGCGTGCGGCCGGAGATGAAGGTCTGCTCGCAGGAGGTCTTCGGTCCGGTCGTCGCTATTGCTACCTACGATGCGCTGGACGACGCGCTGGCTCTGGCGAATGACACCCGCTACGGACTGCAGGCTGCGATCTTCACTTCCAATCTTTCAGCAGCACTGAGAGCAGCGCGCGAGCTGGACTACGGCGGGGTGCTGATCAACGAGGTGCCGACCTGGCGGGCGGACCAGATGCCCTACGGCGGCGTGCGGGACTCGGGCAATACGCGGGAGGGCCCGCACTACTCGGTGCAGGAGATGACCGAGCAGCGTCTGGTGGTCGTGCAGGGCTAGCTCTGCGGGCTGCACATACAGCACAGGAAGTGCAGGAGGCAGTGCAGGACGCGACGAGGCCGGGACCGGCGTTGCCTCCGGTCCCGGCCTCGGGTGGTCAGGCGATCAGATGGTCCGGCGCCGCATGCGGGCCACCATGACGTTGACCAGACCGGCGAGCAGCAGGCCGGTGCCGCCCGCCAGGAGGTTCCGGGAACTGTCACTTCCCGTGCGGGGGAGTTCGTCGGGGGCGGTGAGTACCTCGCCCAGGACCTGGGCGACGCTCACCTCTGCATCGTCGTTGGCTGTCACTGCCTTGCCGAGGGGATCGGTGCCGCTGGCCGTGCCGATGTTCCGGACGATGCCGGGCGTGCCGCCCACGTTGGCGATGGTGCCGACGGTGACCGACTGGCCGGCGGCCAGGGTGCCGATGATGCTGATCGTTCCGAGCTTGTCGTCGCTCACGCTCACATTCGAGAGCGCGATGTCGCCGGTGTTGGTGACCACGTAGGTGTAGGTCACGTTGCCGGAGCCGGAGAGCTGCACAGGATTCGCAGTCTTGACGATGCTGATGGCGGGGTGGAGGAGGTCGGTGGTGTGGCTGGCCTCGTCGCAGATTGTGGACGACGCCTCGCCATTGCCATTGCCATTGGTGAAGGTGCCGCAGGCCTTGCCGGTGTTGACCACATCGGCGCTCTGGGCGGGCATGGCGTAGGTCTTCTCGAGGGTTTGGGAGGCTCCGGGGGCCAGCGATGCGATGGTGTCGATGGCGCCGATGATGTTGTCGGTCACCACGACGTTGGTCAGGGTGGCGTCGCCGGTGTTGGTGACGATGAAGCGATAGGTGACCACGTCACCCTCGTGGGCCTGGGCGGGGCCGGACTTCACGATGTTGATGCCCGGATCGGCCTGAATCGTGGGGGGCGGGGGCGGAGGCGGCGGAGGCGGAGGCGGAGGCGGAGGCGGAGGGATGGTCTCGTTGTTGAACGTGCAGGTGATCTCGTCTTCCGGGCCCACCGTAAGGGTCACGCCGTCGCCGTCGACGGTGACGGCAAGGGGCTCCTGGCCCAGGAAGCAGGTCACGCCGGCCAGCTCGTAGCCGTCCTGCTGGGTCTCGGCGATGGTGGTCTCGACGGCGTCGGCGCTCCCGGAGCTGAAGGGGTAGGTGAAGCCGATCTCGCCTTCCCCATCCGTCGGGCCTTCGGGGTCCTGGGCGCCGGAGCCGGAGAAGGTCCAGCCTTCGTCGGGTTCCCCGTCGACGATTTTGGTGACGTCGACGCGGCCGGCGCACAGGGCGGTGGCGAACGCCTTGAGGGCGGCTTCGAGGTCGGCGAAGTCGGAGACCTGGGTCCAGTCGGCCTTGTTGACGTTGCTCTCGGGGGCGGGGTACTGGTCGGGGCCGGAGATCTTTTCGAGGTTGTCGGTGTCGGGAGCGCCGGTGACTCCGACGGCGAAGAGGTGGGCGCCGGGCTTGAGATCGTTGGCGGCGTCCACGGCCCGGTTGACGTCGGTGGAGCTGGTGTCCCCGCCGCTGTTGGAGACGTCACCGTTGTAGGTGGTGGGGTTGCCGTCGGTGATCATGACCACGAGGTCGGTGGCGCCGAGGCTGCCGGCGGTCTCGAGGGCGTCCTCCCAGTTGGTGGCGCCGCTGAAGTCGCTGTTTTCGAGATCACCGACGACGTCGATCACGGCGGAGATATCGGTCGTGAGGGCGGCATCGACCGAGGCGGAGCCGGCAAAGCTCACCAGGCCGACGGTGGCACCGGTGCCGTTGACGGCGTTGAGGAAGGCCGTGGCCGCGTCGCGGACCTCGTCTTCGGCGCCGGCGTTGGCGATCGAACCGGAGCGGTCGAGGACGAGTACGAGGTCGATCCCGCACTGGGGCGGAATGTCGGTGTTTTCTTCTGGTGCCGTGTCGTTGGTGGCGGTGGCGCTGGGGACGCCGGCCACGAAGGTCAGCAAAAGAGCAAAGAGTGTGACGAGGGACATGCGCCGCCGGCGCAGGGCCTTCCCGGCCATGGAGAACCTCCGATGGTGTTGGCGGCGGGGTCGGTTTCGCCCTCGCTCCCCCTCCGGCCCGGCGACCAGCTCGGCCTGAGGGATCGTCGCTTTCCCGCGCTTGGCGATGATCGGGGGCGCCGGGTTCGCCACTTGCTCCCCGTCGGCCAGGCGACCAGCACGGCCGGCGGTTCTTCGCATCGCCCCTGCCGGGCCGGAGCCCGACAGAGCCGATGTTCGGCCTCCTGTCCCACAGGTCGCCCACGGAATTCACAACACCAGCCCAACTCGACCGCGGGCCGGGATGGCTTGTCCCGCAAGGGGATGCGCCGTCCGTTCCGTCCCCGTCGACGCCGCTCGGGGCTTGTCGCATAGTCGACCCGTCCGTACAGAGAGGAGGTTCCCGTGCCCCACAATTTCCCGGGCCGGCCCGCTCACAGGGGTCGCCCGGTGTCCATGCCTGCACGTTCGGGACCGCAGCTCCGGCGGCTGCTCCCTCTCGCCCTGGCCGGCGGCGCCCTCATGGTGACGTTGACCGCCAGTCCCGCCCTCGGCGCCATCACCGGCAGCTGCCAGGGAGCGGGAACCATCGGTGGGACCCGCCACGACGCGGCCGCGCTCGACCCCGATGTCCCCATCAGCGTCCCCGAAGAGGCCGACGTGGCCTACGAGGGTTCCGTCTCCCTCCCGGCCGGTGACGCCGACCGGGCCTACTCCGGCAAAATCGACCTGCAGCTGCCCCTGGGCAACAGCGTGACCGTGGCCGACTGGTCGGGGTCGTCGGCGCTGGTGTCCAAGAGCGGCACGTACCACTACTCCATCCCGGCCATCGTGCCCCGGGGCATCAAGGTCCAGGCCGCAGGGACCCACGCCCACGACGAGCTGCCGGCGCCCTGCCTGGGCACTTTCTCCATCAAGCTCGAGGGCAGTCCGCTCGACTCGCCGGCCCCCACGGCGGCGGCAGCGGCCGGCACCCTCGCCACCGGGGCGGCGCTGGCGACGGCGGCCCGCCCGAAGGGAGGTAAGCCGTGAAGCAGCGAGGTCGTCCTGTACGCGGCGCCATTGCCGGGTTGTTCTTCGGACTCTTCATCAGCCTCGATCTCGTCATCCTCGGCGTGATGCCGCTGGAGGCCGACGCCCTCGCCTTCATCCCGATCCTCGGGTTGGTGGCGGGCGTGGTGCTCGGCCTGACGGCACCGCTTCGGCGCCGGGAAGGCGGGGCGAAGGCAGTCGCCGTACCGAAGCCGGGGGCAAGCGCGGCCTGACCGGCCGAGCTACTCCCCTGGCCGGCTCAACAGCTCGGCGCTCCTCGGGTGCGGCACTGCACCTGGGGAGCGCCGGACACTTTTCGCGGAGGAATCCATGGATTTGAAGAAGTTGTCCCTCGAAGCCCAGATCCTGGCCGTTGCCGGCCTGGTCCTGATCATCGACCTGCTGTTCCTTCCCTGGCATCGCATGAGCATCAGCATCCCGGGGGTCCTCACGGTGTCGGAGAACCGCTCCGCCATCGAATCCCCCAACGGCTTCCTCGGACTGCTGGCGCTCCTGCTGGCCGCCGCCGTCGTCGGCCGCCTGATCGTGGCCAACTTCACCACGATGAAGCTGCCGGAGCTCCCCATGAGCTGGGTCCGGGCGCAGCTCTTCGCTTCTGGCGCCGTCGCCGGCCTCCTCGTCCTCAAACTGATCGTGGAGACCGACTTCCTCGGCATCGGCGCCTGGCTGGGCATCCTCGCCGCCGGCGGCATGGTCTACACCGCCTTCCGCCTCGACCGCCAGGCCCCCGTTGCACTCCAACGGGATGTGCCTCCGCTCAACTCGATCTTCGACTTCGGTCCTCAACCCAACTCCTCTCAGATCGCCGCCTACCCCGCTCCGTCGCCGGCGCCGGCGCCGATGCCCGAAGGGGATACGGAGGGCACCTTCCCGGCCTGACCCGTGCGGCCCTCGCGGGTCACTCGCGATCGCCGCGCCCGGGGTGGCGGGCCTCCTGGCTGCCCCGGGC
>JBOGFO010000287.1:0-6857 GCA_050743445.1 Acidimicrobiia bacterium | reverse complement strand
GAGGCGCAGCTCCTCCAGCCGCAACGCCGCCCCCCGCAGCGGGGCCACGTCGGCCAGCTCCCCGAACGCCGGGCCCGACCACAGGCCGAGGGCCTCGTCGAACAGCTTCACGGCCGTGGCCGGGTCGCCCCTCCGGTGGGCCTCGGCCGCCAGCAGCTCGAACCGGCCGGCGTCGAGCTGGTCGCCGGCCAGGACGAGGGCGTAGCCGCCGGGACTGATGGCGATGCTGTCTCCGAGGACGGACCGCAGCCGGGAGACGTAGGTGCGTAGGGTGTGTTCGGCCGTCCGGGGTGGGTCGTCGTCCCAGAGGGCGTCGACGAGGACGTCGGTGCTGACCGTCTCCCCGGCCCGGGCGGCGAGTACGGCCAGGATCAGGCGCTGGCTGCGGCTGCCGAGTGGCGCGTGCGTCCCGGTAGCCGGGTCCGCCACCCCCACCGTTCCGAGCACCCGCACCCGCACGGGCCGATAGTACGGACCATTTCCTTCCAGACGTAAGTGGGGGAAGGGCTCAGGCGGCTGGCTGCGCCGGCTGTTCCGGAGGCGGCGACTGCGCCGGCTGCTGCTGGCGGTTCGCTACCGGCGGCCAGTTGATCGTGTGCGCCTGGTGGAACCACGGGTCGTCAGAGGCGGTCTTGTAGGCGGCGAGCGAGGCGTCCGAGGACATGATCCGCCAGTCGCCGTGCTTGCCGTAGTCCACATCGAAGTAGACGATGGCGGCGACGTCCGAGTAGGCGCCGCACCATTGGCACTGCTCGGTTCGGGGCTTGTCCATGAGCACCTCGTGGGCGGCCCGGAGCCAGGCCGGCTTGGCCTCCGGATCGTCCGGCTGCTCCTGGGCGCCGTACTCGCCGATCATGATCGGCTTGGGGTGCTGGCGGGCGAAGACCATGAACTCGTCGAAGATCTCGATGAAGTGCCGCCAGCGGTCGCCCTGGTTTCGCTTCGAGACACCCCAGTTGTAGCCATCGGCGGCGATCCAGTCGACGTACTCGTCGCCGGGGTAGAAGTGCGGAGCCGGCGGCTCGTCGTTGGAATAGCTCCGCTTGTCCTTGAAACCCGCCGCATTGGGCGTCCACACCCAGATGACGTTGGTGGCGCCCTCCTCCTGGAAGATCCCGTGCATTCGGATCCAGGCCTGCTTGAACTTCTCCGGACCCCTCACCTCCCCCTGCTTGCGGGATCCGTCCATCTCCCAGCAGTAGCGCATGAAGAACTCGTGCCCGAAGGCCTTCATGACCTGGGCGGTCTTGCGGATCACGTCGTCGAGGGAGCCGTTGTTGATCTTGTCGCTGTACGTGCAGCCCCAGCCGACGAGCGGTATCCGGCCGTTCTCGATGTCCCACGTCTCCATCCAGGTCATCGTTCCCTCTTCGGCGAACTCCTCGAATTCGCCGTAGTAGCGGTTGTTGATGTCCATCGTCCGCCCGAGGGCCTGCTCCAGCTCGACGATGCCCTGCTCGTGGGGCTCGAGACTGTGGCTGTCGAAGGAGTGGGTGCCGATCAGCGCACCCGTTGCGGGAGCCAGCCGCCCCGGCGCCCGTGGCGGCGGCGGTCCGTAGCCGGCGTGCGGCTCGTAGGTGAGGGAATCGACTTCCCCGTCGTGGTCCCCCCACGCCGCGTCGACCGAGACGACCATCAGGGTGAACAGCGCGAGCCACAGGGGCCGGTGGGAACGTCGCTGGCCGGGCATGGGGCCTCCTCGAGTCTCGCATGGACAACACCAATCACATTAGCGACATTGTTCACGAAAGAGTCGTCGGCCTGATATCAGGCACTCAGCAGTGCTTCAGACTGGGCGAACCGCATCTGGGCCCACTGGTACCCCCCGAGAATTCAAACTTGTTGGCTTTTTGCCAGTGATTGCTGGCAAAACGCCAACAAGAACGCGCTGATCAGCTGCCCGGCATCACCTTGGCGATCTGCGGAACCACGTCGCTGACGGCGTACGGGAGGCTGAGCGCCGACGGGAACGCCAGGGCGGTCGCCGGGCCGATGCCGGTGCCCATGATGAAGTCGGCCTCGAGCTGGTGGTACTGCTCGGCGCTCAGGCTGCTCGACGCTTTCCCGGGGCTTGATCTTGGCGATGGTGTCAGTCACGCCGGCGAAGCCGAGGTCCTGGACGCGAAGCGTTTCCCGAGGCGGTCCCGCAGGAGGGCCAAGTGGCGGGCGTGGTGGGCGGCCCGGCGGCGAGCCGTGGCCTCCTCCTCTGGCGGGATGCCGGGCTGAAACCCACCCCACCTTGGCTCAAGAAAGTCCCTAAACCCCCCCTACTTTGGCATGGCCGCTGGTAAGGTTGTCGCATGCGTGATGACGAGATCAGGCGGACTTTGACCGAAGCTGCTCCGTGGTGGAGAGCTGCGGCGGCGGGCACGGATCCGATGGCCTGGATGGGCGCCCATCGTCTCCTGCGGGATCGTGCTCGCCACGATCTCGGTTACCGGGCGGATGTCCTGGCTGACCTCGCCCGTGAGGAGGTCGGCGATCGGCTCGTTGTCCTGACCGGTCCGCGCCGGGTGGGGAAGTCGGTGGTGCTGCTCGACCTTGTTGGGGAGCTCTGCGGGCGCCCGGACATCGATCCGCGTCAGGTGATCCATGTTCCGTGCGATGGGATGCGGGACCGGGACCTCCGGCCTGTCCTGACGCTCGGCCGGGACCTGACCAGGGTTGTCGACCGGAACGGATCCCGGCCGAGGGTGTGGCTTCTCGACGAGGTGAGCGCAATCGCCGGCTGGACCTTGGTGTTGAAGTCCGCCCGGGATGGCAGCGACTTTGGCGACGACACCGTGGTGGCCACCGGGAGCCGATGGCAGGCCGGCGAGGACATCGAGGGGAACCTCCTTGCCGGGCGGGCCGGCCACGGAGCGTCCCGACGGGTCCGCCACTTGCTGCCGATGACCTTTCGTGATTTCGTCCGCGCCACCCGGCCGGGTTTGATGGTCCCCGGCGCCATTCATCCAGCGGCGTTGCAGGACGGGGTCGCTGTCCAGGTGGTCGAGGCGGCCCGCTTCGACGTGGACAGCTACGACCTTGCCTGGCAGGACTATCTGACGTCGGGTGGGTTTCCTCGGGCGGTCGCCGAACACGCCACGCTGGGGGAGGTGTCGGTCGGCTTTCTCCGTGACCTCGCCGCCTGGCTTCGTCGGGATGTCGACCCGGACGCTCCTCCGGAATCGCTCACGCTCCTCTTGGCCGGGCTGGCAGCGAGGGCGTCGAGCCCGCTCAACGTGCGGGCTACGTCCGGAGCGATGGGACTCACACGGACAGCCGCCACCGTCCGGTTCAACCGGCTCGTGTCGACCTTCGCGGCGCTGTGGTGCCCGCAGCGGGGCGACGACGGCGGCGCGATCCCCGGCGCCCAGGCGAAGCTCTATCTGACTGATCCGCTTCTGGCCTGGCTGCCGAGCCGGCTGCGAGCGGGGCTGGCGGTTCCCGACATGACCGTGCTGACCGAGATGGCGATCGGGGTGGCGCTCGCCCGCGCCATTGACGAGCTGGACGAAGGACGGTGGGTCGCCGGCGACACGATCGGGTACGCCCGCACCGGCTCGGGCAACGAGGTCGACCTTGCCCCAGTCGCCCTCCCGTCCGACGCCGGCACCCAGCGCACAATCCCGATCGAGACGAAGTGGGTCGACGACGGTTGGCGAGCGGAGGCCAAGGTGATCGAGAACAAGTACAAGACAGGAGTGTTCGCCACCAAGTCCTTGCTGAACCTCGACTACCCAACATGGGCTGTGCCAGCTCCCATCGTCGCTCTCATGCTGGGCTAGGTGAGCACGGAAGCCTCGGTTGGGAATCGACCGCCGTCCGCCAGGAGTTTCGGCGTCGCGAAGTGCGCCGAGGCGCGCCAGTCATCTAGCGAGAAGGAGGTGATCGCCCGGACATCTGATGGGTGAACAGAGGATCTGATCCCAGAGGTGCGCCGATGCGCTCGCCGCGTGTGGGGCCGGTGACTCATCACGCCGCTTCGAATCGGCGGCGAAGGTCGTCGATGACCCACTGGCGGTCCCCGGGCAGCAGCCACCCCTGGCCGACGAGACGATCAACCAGGGGCTGCACCCGTTGCTCGTAGGCGCTTGAGCTGCCGTAGCGGCGCTCGAGCTCGGCTGCCGAGAATGGCTGGTAGCCGCCGAAGTTGCCGCAGACGTTGGTCGTGGTGATGACGGGCGGGACGGCGGGGGGCTCCGGGCGGCCCAGCGGCAGGTCTGCCTCGGGGAAGCGCACGCCGCCCACCGGCTGGCCGTCGCCGTCGAGTTCGGGGACCGCCACATCGCCGCCAGGAAGGTCGTTGAAGTAGCGAGATGGGGGCGGCTCGGGGCCGAGCCGGAACCGCGTCGACGGGGGCAGGCTGCGACCCGTGCCGCCAAGTTCGCCTTCGAGGCCGATGAGCAGGGCCCGCAGGTAGGGGCGGTAATCGAGCGGGTTCAGAGGGATGACGGTCTGGTCGTTGCATCCCAGCCGCCCGAAGACGAAGGCTTCGTCGAAGAGGGCCACCGGGGCCTTTGGAGCGGGCACCTCGTACTGGCGGGTCCGCTCCGGCGGGTCCGGGTCCCGGGAGAGGGCGGCGCGCATCCGGTAGAACTCGGTGTAGGTGACCACGTCCACGACGAACGGATCAGACGCAGGCCGGGTCAGGATTTCGGATGCGCGTCGCGGCCGGCCGTTGGGCCGGACGTAGGGCTGCTGGGCTCCGCCGTCGTTGCCGAGCTGGTTGATGGCCAGCCAGTTCCCGGAACCGGCCAGGACCAGGGCGCCGTCGTACACCCGCCGGCCACCGGGCCCGGCATTGAAGCCCTCGGCCAGGAAGGTGTTGATGAACCAGGCCGACACGCTGGTGCCAGTGAAGACGAGCGTCCGGTAACGACCCAGTGGCGATGGGGACGCTCCGATCCGTCCGGCACGAAGGAGGCGACCGAAGTCCCGGACGATCACCTCGCCGACCCCCTGGGCCGACGAGGGCACGCCGGGCGAGACGCCCGTCTCCCACTGGACCCGGGCGTAGGACCGACCCCCGCCGAAGAGGAAGCCGTCGCCCACGCCCGCCGGATAGCGCGTCTCGTCCGGGGCGCCGGAGAAGCCGATGGTGAAGCGGTTGAAGAGCTGCAGCATGATCGGGCTGCCCCGGTTCTCGACCTCTACCACCATCAATTGCCGGTCGGACCCCTCGACCGGCCGTATCACCTCGAATGCACTGCGGTAGGTGTGGTGGTCGGCCTCGCCGAGGATTTCCGCGAGCCCGGCGACGTTCTCCGTCCGGTGCACCTGCCCCTCGACGTGGCCGACGAGGCGCTCGAACCGGACACCATCGAAGGTTCCGATGTCGGCCTGGCTGTCCACCACGACGCCGGTGACCTGCGACCCTCGGCCGGCATCCGATGGGGTCGTCGTCCGTCCCCGGCAGGCCGACGCCGCCACCACGGCCACCAGGATGCCGCCAACCGCCCACGCCTTCGACGCTTTCCCCATGCCGGTCCCCCAGGCTCAGTTTGTCGTGACCCAACCGCTCAGACCTCTCCGGCCAGGCCGACACAGCGGCGCTCGTCGAGCGGTTACCCGGCGGCGCCGAACCCCTCGGCCGCGACCCGGAACAGTTCCGCTGTCCGCCGGGTGTCGCCGTGAGCCCGGGCGATGTAGCCCCGGACCTCCGCCAGGGCGGCGTTCCACGCCGGGAGGCGCATGACGACAGAGGCCAGGAAATCGGCGGCCTGCTCGTACTCTGCCGCCCGGTCGAAGTCGCCGGCCCGGGCGGCGGCGATGGCGGCGGGAACAGCGAAGGTGATCCGGCAGCCGGGGCAGGTCTCGAGCGATCCCCGGACGGACTCCTCGGCCTCTTCCACGACGAGGAGCGCCTCGGCCGGCTCAGCGGCGAGCGCAATGCGGGTGCCGTAGATCCGGTCCAGCAGGTGGAAGCCGATGTCGGTCACCCGGGCGACGTCGAGCGCCTCGTCGAGCAGCGCCGTTGCCTGGTTGCGCTGCCCCCGGTAGAGCGCCAGCTCCGCCAGCCGTTGGAGGGCCAGGGACTCACCGGTGGCGCCGGCGATGGCCCGGTGCAGGCGGGCCCCTTCGGTGAGATGGTGCTCGGCCGCGTCGAGCTGCCCGGAGAGCAGTTCGGCCTCGCCCCGCAGGGTGACGCCGAAGGCGTGGCCCCGGGCGGCGCCGAGGCGGCCGGCTTCGGCAGCCAGCGCATCGGCGAACGCGATCACGTCCGGGTACGGCCGGGAGCCGTAGAGCAGTCGCTGGGTAACGCACAGCTGCCCGTCGAACACCCGGACGGCCAAGCGGGGAAGGTCGCTGGTCTCCCGGAGGTCGGCGAGGACGCTGTCCCGCAGCTCACCCCGGGCATGAGCGGCGGCCGCCTGCGCCCACGAGGCGACCACGATGGCGGAGGTGTCGCCGGACTCCAGCGCCAGCCGGCGGACCAGAGCGGACTTGGCGGTGCCCATGGCCGGATCCGCGTAGCCGAGAGCGGCCGCCCCGGCGTAGGTGAGGGCTTCGGCCAGGCGGCCGTCGACCGACGCCGGCTCGACGCCCTCGAGGAAGCGCAGCGCGCCGGGCACGTCGCCCGTCTTCAGCTGGGCCAGTGCCCGCTTGGCCCGCAGGTCGTGGGCCTCGGCCGGGCCCGCCACGCTGATGGCCTCGTCATATGCGGCCACGGTCCTGATGTCTCCCATCACATCGAGGGCCTCGGCCTGCAGGCGCAGGGCGAGAGGGTGGGCCGGGTCGTGGGCCAGCAACGGCGCCAGGAAGTTGACGGCGGCGCCGAACGCACCGAGTCCCATGGCCTGCTCGGCGGCCCGGAGCAACGGAGCCACCGCCTCGTCGGGGCGCTCACCGGCCAGCCAGTGGCGGGCCACCAC
>JBOGFO010000286.1:0-6297 GCA_050743445.1 Acidimicrobiia bacterium | reverse complement strand
GCCAGGGGTTGTAGGCGAAGGCGATCCACTCGCAGGGGCCGTCACCGGTGTTGAAGTGCTGGTGCTCCACACCGCCGGGGACGATAGGCAGCAGGATGAGGTCGCCCTCCTTCCAGTCGACCCGGCGGCCGTCGCACACCGTCGAGCCCTGACCGCGGGTGACGTAGAGGGCGAGTCCACCCTGGTGGACGTGGCGGCCCGTGTGGGTGTGGATCTCCTGGCGGAAGACGATCCAGTCGGAGTTGGCCAGGTCGCCGCGTCCCAGGTGGGCGTAGTACCGGCACCGGCCCTGGGGGTTCATCTCCCACGGCTGCTCGGAGCCCCGGATGTGGATGACACCCTCGGAGGCCCGCTGCCGGCGGCCGGCCCATTGGCCGAGCACGGCGGCCAGCCCGATGTCGGTTTCGTCCTCCATCTGCACAAGTTACGCTCCGCCGCGGAGAAGTCTTTCCAGGGGGGCACCATGACGACGGCGATGGATTCCGGCCCGGTTGTCTTTGATCTTTCCGACCCGGCGATCCACGCCGATCCCTATCCCCTCTACGCCCGGATGCGGGAGGAGGCTCCCGTCTACCGCCAGGAGCCCTACGGGGTGTGGTGGCTGTTCCGCCACGCCGATTGCGAGGAAGCGCTGCGGAACCCGGCCCTCGGGAGCCCGTGGGGATCGCCCGAGTCGATCGCCCAGAAGCTGGGTGACGGTCCCGCCGCCTGTTACGTCGGCAAGGCGATGCTCGCCCACGACCCGCCCGAGCACACCCGACTGCGGCGGGCGGTGGCCCGGGCATTCACGCCCCGGGCGGTCGAGGCGATGCGGCCCCGGGTGCTGGCCAAGGTGAACGGCCTGCTCGACGAGGTCACCGCCGGCGGACGCCGGGAGTTCGACCTCGCCAACGAGGTCGCCTACCGGATCCCGATCGCCATCGTGTGCGAGCTGATCGGTGTGGCCCCCGAACACCACGACCGCTTCCGCGGCCTCATCGAGGAGAACGCGGCCGTCATCGAGCCCCTACCCACGCCCGAGCAGGTGGCCATGGCCGACAAGGCCAGCGGCGAGCTGACGGAGTTCGTGGCCACCCTGGCCGCCGAACGCCGGGCCGAGCCCCGCGACGACCTGATGTCGGCCCTGGTGGCTCCCGTCGAGGACGAAGAAGGCGGACCGGCCCTGACCGATGAGGAGCTGGTGTCGAACGTCGCCCTGCTCATCGCCGCCGGCTTCTGCTCGACCATGCAGCTCATCGGCAACTCGGTGCTCCTGCTCCTCCGCCACCCCGACCAGCTCGAGATGGTGCGCCGGAACCCGGCCATGGGCCCCGGGGCCATCGAGGAGACACTGCGCTACGAGCCCCCGGTGATGATGTGGCCCCGCAACGTTGCCGCCGACGTCGAGATCGGTGGCGTGATGCTCCCGGCCGGCGCCCCGGTGGTGACCGTGATCGGCTCGGCCAACCGCGATCCGGCGGTGTTCGAGAACCCCGACACCTTCGACATCACCCGCCCGGCACCGCCCCATCTCACCTTCGGGGGACCGATCCACTACTGCCTCGGCGCCTCCCTGGCCCGCATGGAGTCTCAGGTGGCGCTGCTCGCGATCCTGTCCCGATTCCCCGATCTGGCGCTCGCCTCCGAGTCCGTGGCTTGGCTGGAGAACAACACCGTGCGGGGCCTGAAGGAGCTGCGGGTCAGCGTGTAGCCGCCCGGTGGAGGATGTAGGCGTCCCGGAGCACCGCCGCCTCGAGCTCGATCTCCTCCAACCGGCTCTTGATGACGTCGCCGATGCTGATGATCCCGGCCAACCGGGGCCCGTCCATGACCGGCAGGTGCCGCTGACGGGTCTGGGTCATCTCCACCATGACGTGCTTGACGGTGTCGTCAGGGGCGCACACCGGGACGGACGCCGACAGGATGTCCCCGACCCGCATCCCGAGGACGTTGTCGCCGTACCGGGCCAGGCCCCGAACGACATCCCGCTCGGAGAGCACACCCTCCACGGCGCCGGCGTCCGTCGTGACGACGAGGGCACCGATCCCCTTGGCCGTCAGCAGATGGATCGCCATCGTGACGGTGGCCTCGGCCCGGACGGTCTCGACGTCCCGGCCCTTCGCCCGAAGGATGCCCTCGACGGTCATGACTCGCCTCCCCTACTCGCGGCTGCGGATCTCATCCTCCGGTATCGCGACCGCGCCGGCATCACCACCGTGGGGGGAAAGGCGGGGGGAAACGCGCCGGACCGCTCCACGGCCCTGCACCGGTGGCCGCCGCGAACACACCTAGGCTGGCCGCGGGGGCCTGTAGCTCAGTTGGTCAGAGCAGCGGACTCATAATCCGTCGGTCGCAGGTTCGATCCCTGCCGGGCCCACGTTCGTCATCCCAGGCCAGAGGCGCTTTTTTTCTCGCCTGAGCCTGTGAACAACTCCCCGTCGGGGGCTCCAGGCCGCGGTGAGGCCGCGAGAATTCTGAGAGCCGTTCCCATATCGCCGTCGAGACGGGCGGCCAGGTCGTCGAGATCGGCGTCGAAGATGTGGCCATAGACGGTGAGGGTGAAGGCCGCCGAGCAGTGCCCGAGCACCACCTGGACCGCCTTGGGCGACGCGCCGGCGCCGATCATGCGGGCCGCGGCCGAGTGGCGCAGCACGTGCAGCCCCACCGCGGGGAGGCCGAGGATTCGCAGCGTCGGGCGCCACAGGCGGTGGTAGAAGTTGCCGTGCCGGAGCGGGCCCCCACTGGGGCTCACGAAGAGCGGAGCGTCCGGCTCGGGGGCAACCCCGGCGAGGTGGGTCCCCAGCTGGGCGAGGAGCGCCGGCGTGAGCGGCACCTGGCGCACGGAGTAACTCTTGGTCTGCCCGTAGACCAAGCGGCCCCCGACCTCGGTGGTGGACCCGACGATCCGCAGGCGCCGGCGCAGGAGGTCGACTGAGCTACGGCGCAGCGCAGCCGCCTCACCCCACCGGGGCCCGAGCGTCCCAAGGATCCGCACGAGCAGGTCGTAGGGCTCGGGCATCGCCGCCACGATGCGGTCGACCGTTGCCGGGTCGAAGTAGGGCGCCTCCTCTCGCGCCAGCTTCGGCAAGCGCACACCGTTGGCAACATTGCGGGCGACGACGCCGTCGCGGACCGCGGCCTGCAGGACGAGAGAGAGAACGACATTGGCCTGGCGGATGCGGCTCGGCGAGAGCCCCTCCTCGAGCATGTCCCCCACCCAGGCCTGCACGTCCGACGGCATGAGTGACGCCAATGGCCATGCGCCGAACGCGGGCTGGATCCGGCTCCGCAGCAGGCTCTCGTAAGTGGCGACCGTCTTGGGCTTGAGGGTGGGGGCGACGGCGGCCAGCCACCGCCCGGCGAAGTCGTCAAATCGGGTACGCCCGAGGCGTGGGTCGACCCACTCCCCGCGGGACTTGTCCGTCTCGACTCCGGCGAGGAACCGCTGGGCGTCGACCCTGCGGGCGAACGTCTTCGATCGTTCCCGCCCGTCCGGCGTCCGGTACCGGGCCCGCCACCGCCCCGACTCCCGCCTTTCGATGTGCGCCATGCCGCACCTCCCAGCCACACCCGACGTTTCCAGCAACCCGACCCTACCGGCCGGCTACGACAGTCTCGGCGGTCGGTCGCCGGGTCGTTCGGCGTTCCTGGCCAACGAGTCGAACCACGCCTCCACCTCCCGAGGGCGGTAGCGAACATGGCGGCCAACCCGAATCCCCTTGGGGCCGGTCCGCTTGTGCCGCCACTGGTACAGGGTGCCGACCGGCACGCCAAGGTAGTCGGCCACCTCGGCGATGGTGAGCAGGCGCTCAGGCAGCGCCGGGTGGGTGCCCATCAGCCGACCTCCAGGCCGCGGTGGGACCCACTCATCGCCGCGGCGACCGCACGTGTCGGCCCGATCGACGTTGTCGACCAGCCGACACTCACCGTGCAGGCCTCGGTGGTTCTTCATCGCTCTGTCTCCCCTCTCGGCATCTTGTAGTTCACCCCAACTACTGGCGGCCGAGAAGCCGATTCGCGACGAATTTGGGCACGGAAAACGCTGTTGCCCGGGCCGATCGGTCCGGGCAACAGCGCGTTGCCCGAGAAGCTGGGCACTGGCAACAAGCCGGCACGGCACCGGCACGACATCGGATGCGGCGGCGCGCCGTGTGCTGGGAGGAACGCGTTACGTCCTCGGCTCCTTCTTCTTGAAGACGATGGCCTCGTCTGCCCGTCGGGAACGCACGATCTGCCCCCGCTTGCGGAGGCAGGACAGATGGGCGAGGGCCTCGGACATCGCCACCCTGAGCTGGTAGCTGAGGACGGCCTTGGCGTAGACGCGCTCGGTGATCTCCTTGACGGTCAGCGCCTCCGCCTCGATCGTCTGCAGCGTCTGGGCCATCCGCCGCTCCTTCGACTCGATGATGGCCCGGGCCCGCCGGGCGCCGTCGGTGAAGGGGCGGCCGTGGCCGGGCAGGACCAGCAGAGGGTCGAGCGCCTCGATGCGTTCCAGCCCGTCCAGGTACTGGCCGAGCGGGTCGTCGTCGAGCCCGTGGTGGAAGTTGATGGGCGAGGCGATCCCAGGGAGCAGATGGTCCCCCGAGAACAGGATGCGCTCCTCGGCGCACCACAGGCACAGGTGCGCCCGGGAGTGGCCGGGGGTGAAGATCGTCTCCCACTCCCGGGGCCCGATCCGGAGTCGCTCACCGCCCCACAGGTGGTGGGTTGCCTCCACCACTCCGGAGAGGTAGGGAGCCCAATCCTCGATGATGACGTCGGCCAGCGCCTGGATATCGGCGGGCTCGACCCCGTGCTCGCTGAGCACTCGCCGCAGCCGGGCCCGCTCGCCGTCGGGATCTGCGTAGGCGAGGAAGTCGAGCTGGCCAGCGGGGTGCATCCATACCTCGGCGCCGGTCTTGTCGACGAGTAGGCGGGCCATGCCGTAGTGGTCGATGTGGGGGTGGGTGATGAGGAGGGCGCGAACCTCGTCGAGCGAGGCCCCGCAGGCCTCGAGCGCCTCTGCCAGGTCCTCGACGCCGTGGCCCCCGGCGGCCTCAGGGCGGGAGGCGCCGCAGTCCACCAGCACCGACCCGGCCTCGTCCCGGAGCAGATACACGTTGACGCTCTCCACGCCGTGGACGGGCAGCGGCAAGACGAGCCGGAAGATGCCCGGGACGGGCTCGAGACACCGGTGGGCGGTCCCGGTCGCCTCGGTCATCGACGGCTACCCGTGGAACTGCTCCTTGAGGGTGAAGGACACCCGTAACCGGACCCGGTAGGTGACGCGGCCCTCCTCGATCATCCCTTCCACCCGCTCCAGCTCGAACGAGGACACGCCCTCCAACGTGAGGCTGGCGCGACCTAAGGCCTCGGCCACGGCCTCCTCGATGGTGGAGCCGGTGGCGGTGAGGTCTATCGACTTCTCGACCATCATCGACCGTCATCCTGACCGGCTCCCCGGGAGCCGCCCAGCGCTCCGTCCCGTTCAACGGGACGCCTGACATGCACATCACTCAGGACCCACTCTGCGGGACGGGAGCCTTGTCTCCGGCGGTGGACCCCGTCATCGTCCGCCTGTGGGCAGGACGCTGCGCGCCCGCTGGCTCGGACGGGTCCCCTAATACCACGCCCGCCGGGCGGCGGCGGCCCGGGCGACGGACTGATCCGGCGAAGGGAGGGATCGGGGTGAGTGACACCATCGACCAGGCGACGGTGAGCCTCGAGGCGGCACAGCGGGTGGTGGCCTGCGCCCTCGCCGAGGCCGAGGGCAGCGGGCTCGCCGTCTGCGTCGCCGTCGCTGGCGTCGCCGGCGACCTGAAGGCCTTCGCCCGCATGGACAGCGCTCCCCTGCTCTCCAGTGGGATCGCCATGGACAAGGCCTACACGGTGGCCGCCTTCGGCCTCCCCACTCACGCTTGGTGGGACGTCATCAAGGACGAGCCCGCCCTCGTCCACGGCATCACCCAGACCGAGCGCCTCGTCATCTTCGGCGGCGGCGTCCCCCTCGTGGTCGCCGGGCGCCAGGTCGGAGCCGTCGGCGCCTCCGGCGGGAGCGCCGACGAGGACCGGCGTGTCGCCGAGGCGGGCGCCGCCGCCCTCTCCGCCTGACGGGGCCGGTCGTGGGAACCCCGCCCGCGCCCGAGAACCAGGACCCGCCGCCGGGAGTGAACGAGGCCGTGGCGGCGGGCTCGCCCCTCGTCGCCTCGCCCTGGGCGCCGTTCTCCGAAGGCTTCTTCCGAGCGCTGTGGGTTGCCCAGCTGGTGTCGAACATCGGCACCTGGATGCAGAACGTCGGCGCCGTCTGGCTGATGGGATCCCTGGGCGGCTCGGCTTTCC
>JBOGFO010000285.1:0-7393 GCA_050743445.1 Acidimicrobiia bacterium | reverse complement strand
GAGTGGAGCTGGTGGTTGTGGCTCTTGTAGTCGGGGTCGGCCTCCATCCGCTCCACCTCGCCGGCCAGGAGCTCGGCTTCCCGGTCGAGGGCGACCTCGAAGACGTCGCAGTTCTCGAACCCCCGGGACAGCTCGTGCTGCCACTGGGAGTAGGTGCGCTCGATCGGGTCGCGCAGCATCACGATGAGCTTGACCTCGGGCAGGTGCCGGGAGATGCGGTACGGCACGTGCGGGTGGAACAGGTAGTAGGGGCTGGCCTCACCGGTCACCAGGTCGGCGCCCGTCCGGGCCCGGAACCAGGCCCGGTACATGGAGGTGGGGAAGTGGGCCCGGTACCACGCCAGCCCGCGGTCGAAGCGGGTGTCGAAGAAGTGCACGCCCTTGGTCCGCAGGGTGGCCGAACGGAACTGCGGGTGCTGGGCCAGGTACTTGTACAGCGAGGTGGTCCCGCAGCGCTGAGCCCCGATGATGAGGAACTCCGGTGCCGGCCGCAGCCCGGCGGTGGGCACCGTGTACAGGCGGGCGGCCCGCTTGGCCCGCGTCTTCCAGGTCACGGGGCTGGCGTCCCGCACAGCGGCGGAGCTCGGAGCCAGTTCCTTGTCGGTCATCATCGGGTTCTCTCTTCTGGGCTGGCGGAGGACGGGGATGCGGAACAGGTGGGGCGGGAGAACTAGGGCTGGCGGCCGGGCAGGGGCAGGAAGGCGGCATAGCCCGGCTGGGGTCGCCGGTTCACCCGGGAGAACTCACCGCCGATGAGGAGCATCCGGCCGGGAACGAGCTCGAGGGTGAACACCCCGGTGGCGGTGTCGACCTCCGGGTCCCAGTTGACGGCCACGGCCCCGTCGAGGCTGAAGGCGGCGGCGTGCTTGCGCCGGTAGGCCCCGCCGTCGATGAAGTCGTAGTGGCCGCCCGAGTAGACGGTGGTGGCCGACGAGTCCACGGCGGTCGAGTCGCCGTCGAAGCGGCGGTCCCACACGGGGTCGGGCGAGCCGCTGAAGGGCTTGTAGGCCATCAGGTGCCCGCCGGCGCCGCCGGCGGCGACGAACAGCGTCTGGAAGTTGTCGCCCTTGAACAGGTCGAGGTCGAAGGCGGGGTAGTCCATCTCCGGCTGCCAGGCGGTGAAGGCACCGGTGCTCATCTGGGCGGAGTACATGCCCAGCTGGCCACCCAGGTCGGAGAAGGTGCCGCCGGCGTAGAGGAGGCCGCGACCGGGGTCGAGCATGATGGCCTTCACGGCCCCGTTCCCGGCCCCACAGTCGTTGCCGGCCTGGCCGATGAGGCCGCAGCCGGTGCTCTCGGGCGTCTGGTTGAACTCGGGCACGAGCACGCCGGTGTTGCGGTCGAAGGCGGCGATGAGGCCGTGGCGGACCCACCGGGACGACGAGCCGCTGGTGTTGCGGGGGAAGCAGTCGACGTTGAGGTGGTTGGCCGGGCACGGGTTGTCGGGCCGGTCCGAGCCCTGCTGGCTGCCCGAGATGTGCACCTCCTTGAAGTCCCCACCCACGTAGAGGGTGTCGCCGTCGAGGGCCAGGGAGCGGGCGGTGCCCTGCAGGGCGCCGGGCTTGAACTCGGGCAGGGCCAGGCCGGTCTGGGCGTCGAAGGCGGCCAGGTTGTCCCGGGGCAGGTCGGTGCCGCCCGGGCCGGCGACGTGGGAGAAATTGCCGCCCACGTAGACGGTGGAGCCGTCCTCGGAGAGCACCAGGGCCTGCACGATGGGCGGCTCGCCGCTGATCGGGTTCCCGGCGCTGTCCAGGTTCTTGATCACCGGAGCCCAGGCCAGGGCCTCACCGCTGTTCATGTCGAGCGCACCGAGCATGTGGCGGGGCACCGCTCCGAGGCCCTTGAAGGTACCGCCGGCGTAGACCTGCGAGCCCGACACCGACAGGGCGACGATGGTGCCGTCCTTGGCGTTGGGGTCCCAGGCGTCGACCGTGCCGGTGAGGGCGTCGACCGCGGCCAGCTTGTTGCGGTTGTGGCCGCGCAGGCCGGTGAAGTTGCCGCCCACGTAGACCTTGGAGCCGTCCTCGGACACCGTGACGGCCGACACCACATCGTCGGCGTCCGGGGCCCACGAGGGGTCGACGGTGCCGCCGGGGGCGTCGATGGCGGCCAGGTTGGTCCGGGGCTGACCGCCCAGGCTGGAGAAGTCGCCTCCGGCGTAGACGGTGGCGCCGGAGCGGGACACGGACAGGCTGTTCACCGTGCCGGAGTGGTTCCACAGGACGTTGCCGGCCAGGTCGGTGGCGGCGGCGGAGTTGCCGCCGAGGTACACCCGGGAGTTGTCGGGGGCGACGGCCATGGTCGTGACGCCCGAGAGCGCCGGGGCCCAGGCCTCGACCGCGGCGCCGGCCGAGCGCAGGGCGGCCAGGCCGTTGCGGGCGACACCCTTGATGGTCGTGAAGTCGCCCGCCACATAGACCATGGAGCCGTCGGGGGAGGCGGTGATGCTCCGCACCACGGTGCCGTCCGGGGCGGGATCCCAACCGGCGTCGACGGTACCGGTGCTGGCGCTCAACCGGGCCAGGTGGTTGCGGGGGAAGCCGCCCTGGAAGCGGGTGAAGTCGCCGCCGACGTAGACGTAGGAGTTGTAGACGGCCATGGACCAGACCGTGCTCGGGCTCGCCTGCTGGGCGGCCAGCTCCGGCTTCCACTGAGGGTCGACGGTGCCGTCAGCGCGGATGCGGGCCAGGGCCACGCGGCTGTCGGCGGGGCCGAGGGAGATCTTGAAGTTGCCACCGATGTACCAGCCGCCGGCGCCGTCGGGGACGGCCACCTTGACCTCACCGCTCTCCAGCTTGGGGAAGCCGGGCTGGGGCAGGCCGCTGGCGCCGTCGATGGCGCCGGCCAGTTCCAGGGTGGGGGCCAGCGAGGTGAACTCGCCACCGATGTAGGCGGTGTCGCCATGGGTGGCGATGTCCCACACCAGGGCGGAGTAGGGCGTGGGCTCGATCCGGTTCGTCCCCCAGGTGGGGTGGTGGAACTTGCTGATGCCGGCCTCGAAGCCGACCTGGGCCTCGGCCTGGCTGGCGAGCAGCAGGCCCGCGGCCATAGCCAGGACGAGCGCCCGGCGCGGGCGCCTCCGGCGCAGTCGGGGGGTTGACGACATCAGCTGGCCTCCATCTCAGACTCGAACAGCTCGAGGATTCCCTGATGGATGCGGCTCCGCCGCTCCAGCACGCCGGCGAGGCCGGCCTCCTCGTAGCGAAACAACAACTCCATCCGGTACACGGACCACAGCGCGTTTTCCGAGCCCATACGGATGTCAAGCAAGGGAAGCAGACCCGGGGTGCGCTCCCGACAGATTTCGACGGATCGCGCCGGGTTCCTGCCCTCGAAGCGGCATGTGCTCTGAAAGAGGAAATGCAGCAGATCAAGGCCCACCGGAGCGGGGCCCGAACGCTCCCAATCCCAGACAAAGACCCCGTCGTCGAGCCGGGCCATGTTCCAGGGCGTGAAGTCGCCGTGCCACGTCCCGAACCGCAGCTCGGTGGCACCGTGGCGTTCCTCGATGGCCGCCACGACGCCGGCGACCGGGTCGTGAGCCCCGGGCGGGAGAAGAGATTCCCGGGCGGTCAGGCGCCGGCGGACCCCCTGCCAGTAGTCGCTGGCCGCCAGGGGCGCGGTGTCCACGGCGCCGAGGCGGGCGATCTCGGTGATGACCGGCAGCGGCGGGTCGAACACCTGCGACTGCTCCGGGCGGACGGCATTGGGCAGCGGGGAGGCGGCGATCAGCTCGAGCTCGCCGAAGGGCCCGTGGTGGAGCAGACGGGGGGCGACGAAGGTGTTGCGGGGGTCGCAGTCGAGTCGGCGGAGGACGGCGACCTCGTTGGACACCAGGGCCCGGGTCAGGTCATTCCAGGCCGCTTTCACGTAGCCCAGGACCTCGCCCTGGGCGGAGAGCACCTGGAGGACGGGCTTGCGGTTCAGCCGGGGCGGCCCGAGGATCACGGCCATCTCCAGGTCGCGCCGGCCGAAGATCTCCCGGAGGTGCTCGGAGAGCAGGGCGGCGGGACGCTCGGCGGCCGGCAGCCGGTCGGCGATCGCCACCTCGACCCGGTCGGGAAGCACGTGCTGGGCGACCCGGAGCCGCACGCCGAGGCCGAGCGCGGCCTTCACCATCCGGGATTTGCGGGAGGTGGCGTCGTGGTTGCGGGCCAGGGCGGCGGCGGCCGCCCGGGGGGCACCGAGCGGCACCAGGAGACGGGGGTTGGTGGCCTTGGGCAGCACCAGGTAGGACTCCTGGCGGCGGTACCCGGCGGGGATGGCGCGCCGGCGGCGGGCCACGACGACGTCGTCGCGGCCGCCCCAGAGCAGGCGGCAGGCCCACTCCAGCCCGGACGTGGGCAGGGCGCCGGGGAGGCTCCCGACGCCCTCAGCGGCCACGGCGGCGGCTCCTGGGCTCACACCGGGCTCCCATGGTCTCCAGAGGAGCCGTTTCCGTTGGCCGGGTTGAGCCCGGGGTGGGCGCGACCGTTTGTGACGGGGGCAGCCACCACCACGACGTCGTCGATTGGTCGCTGGGCGCGCACGGGGGGCACCTCGTCGACATCGGGGTCGACGGCCTCCCGGGAGGCGAGGGCGATGGCGACCATGATGATGTTGAGCTGGCTCGGGAGCAGCCCGTAGAAGGGCATCTGGACAAGGGCCAGCACCACCACCACGTGGCACCAGAGCGCCATGGGGGATCGGGCCCGGCGTGTGCGCCAGCAGGCGTAGGCGAAGAAGGAGACGAAGAGGAGGGCGCCGGGCACCCCGTGGGAGAACAACACCAGCCAGAACTGGCCCTGGGTGCCCACCGAGGGCAGGTTGGGGTTGGACTGGGAGGGCCGGGGGGCCCCGTAGCCGAGGAGGGGTGACTGCTGCACCGACTCGGCCGCCTCCTTGTAGAGGATGGTGCGGCCCTGGTTGGAGTGGGGTGTGGCGATCCGGTCGTCGATCAGCTGGCGGGTGGGCCCGAAGCTGAGGACCATGACGAAGACGATGGCGAAGGACAGGACGCCCTGGACGCCACCCTTGCGGCCCCGCATGGCGAAGCGGAAGGAGGCGTAGAAGGCGGTCACCACCAGGCAGAACCACAGCATCCGGTTGAGGGAGAACACGACCGGGAGCAGGGACACCACGGCCAGGCCGCGCACCAGGTTCCGGCGGGCCAGGCTGCGGATCTGCGACCAGGCGGCGATGAGGAAGGGGATCAGCAGGGCGTAGTTGCCGCCCCAGTCGTTGGTGTAGACGAACGGGGCCCGGGGTCGGGGGACCTCGTAGCCCAGGAAGGTCTGGATCTGGGCCGTGGTCGGGTGGACCAGGGTGGCGACGAACTCGTTGGCCAGGAGCCGGCCCGGGATGAGCTTCTCCATGAGGGTGGAGAACTCCAGGGTCGGGGCGGCGATCCCGAGCAGGCCGCCGGCTACGACGATGCACCAGAACAGCGCCATGATCCGCACCACGAGGCGGGTGGGCAGCAGCCGCGCCGGGGCGTTGTAGACGTAGAGGCCGGTGATGCCGGCCGAACCATAGAGCAGCGCCCGGAAGGCGAACCCGATCATCCAGTCGGGACCGTTGATCTCGAGGGCCGAGGCCAGCATCCACATGAAGAACAGGATGTACAGCCCGAAGCCCCGGGGGAACCGGACCCGCTCGCGGGCGAGCAGGGAGAAGCCCATGGGGACAGCCATGATCGGCCAGACGAACGAGCCCAGGCCCAGGAGCCACCACACGGGAAAGCCGAGGAACAGCGCGTACAGCGGCCAGGCATAGGGCAGCCTGGCCGTGCGGGAGCGCACGGCGGTGACGCCGGGGTGGGGGATGATCCCGGTCGCAGCCATGATCAAGACTCCAGTCTTCTCGATACTTCTGTGTCAAAGCAAGACTTATGCAACATCTGCGGTCACCAGCTACAGGCCCTTGCCGGCGGCGTGCGCCAGGCGCTGGACCGTCTCGACCTTGACGAGGCGGGCGGAGATGAGGAGCGCCACGTAAGCCCGGCGCTCCCTCCACTGCAGGGCGATGGTCCGCCGCGCCCAGGTCCGGGCCAGCCGGTGTTCGCCGGAGGCGGCGTGGGCCAGGGCGATCTGGCCGTAGATACGGGCCAGGCCCGGCTTGTCGCCCTGGAACTCGGGGACCTTCTCGAGCAGGTAGGTCAGGGCGTCGACGATCATCTTCCACCGGTCGGAGAACCACGACGACTGGTGCCAGTGGACGTTCACCAGGGGTTCCCGGACGGCCAGGATCCCCGTCTCCCGGGCGGCCCGCAGGAGCCACTCGTAGTCCTCGGCGTAGCTGCCGGGGATGTGCTCGTCGACGAAGCCGATCCGGTCGAAGGCGGCCCGGGTGACGACCACGGTCGAGGGGTGGGCCTCCATGACCCGGGACCGGAGCAGGTCGGAGAGGGTGATGCGGTCGGCGGGGGAGACCCGGGGGGTCTCACGGTCCTCGTAGCAGACGTAGATGCCGCTGGTGGCCACTTCGGCGCCCCGGTCGGTGCCGGTGGGGGCGGCGGCGGCCATGGCCGCCACCTGCCGGGCCAGCTTCTCGGGCAGCCACTCGTCGTCGTCGTCACAGAAGGCGACCAGCTCGCCCGTGGTGGCGAGCACGCCGGAGTTCCGGGCGCCGGCCAGGCCGGGGGAGCGGTGGTTCGTGATCACCCGCAGGTCCCGACCCTCGGGGATCTCCACCTCGATCGGGTGGGGCTGCGACTGGTCGAAGACGATCACCACCTCGATGGCGCCGTCATAGCGCTGCTCCATGACCCGTTGGATCGCCCGGCGCAGCAGCACGGGGCGCTCCCGGGTGGCGATGACGACACTGACCTTGGGAAGGGTGGAGCTCACTTGGATGCCTGCTTTCCTGTCGGCTCTTCGCCTTGCGGCTCATCGCTGAGTGGCTGGGGGCCCCTGCCCCAGCCACTGGCCGACTTCGTCGGCCGTATTGGGTACCCGTAGCGGGCCTGGAGCGGGAACGTGAGAGCGGAGACGACCTTGCGGTCGCGCTCCGGGAGCTTCTGGCGCCAGGCCTCGTCGAGACGGAGGTCGAGGCGGCCCTGGTGGAAGCGCATGGGATTGCCGGCCACGGTGTGGTCGCAGCCGAGCTCGACCCAGGATTCGGGGACACCCCCGGCCCCGGGGCCCTCGTGGAGGAAGCCGAGGTCCTCGGCCGACCGGTGCTCGCCGGCGTGGGCCAGGATGCGCTCGACGGTGCCCCGGGGGTCGGCCAGCGCCGCCTCGTACCGGAGCACCATGGAGTCGTCGATGACGCCGAAGGCGTCGAAGAGCAGGTTGTACGTCAGCCACTGGAGGCCGGAGCTGGAGGGCCGGTAGACGGGCATGTACCCGGCAGCCCCCATTTCCTCAGGGACCTCCGGCTTCTTGACCTCCTTGGTCCACGAGTAGGCGACGCC
>JBOGFO010000284.1:0-9174 GCA_050743445.1 Acidimicrobiia bacterium | reverse complement strand
GCGCCCGCATCGCCACCACCCTGGTCCACGAGATGGGCCGCCAGGGTGCCCGACTCGGCCTGGCCACCATGTGCGTCGGCGTCGGCCAGGGCGTCGCCACTCTCATCGAACAGACCGGCTGACCCGCCCCGCCCCGCCCATTTATGCGTTCCTGCGGAACACCTGTCGTTCCGGAGGAACGCAAGTTGCCGACCGGTCCGTAGAATCGGCTGCTCGACCAAGGACGGAGGCACGGGATGGCCAGAGACGGAATCGTTATCGCCAACTGCGGCGGTTTCTGGGGCGACGACCCCACCGCGGCGAGGCGCCAGGTCGAGGGCGGGCCGGTCGACTACCTGGTCATGGACTACCTGGCCGAGGTCACCATGGCCATCCTCCAGAAGCAGCGCCAGCGCCGGCCCGAGACCGGCTATGCCAACGACTTCGTGGCCCAGCTGCGCGACGTCCTCACCGCCTGCGTGGAGCGCAACATCACCGTGATCTCCAACGCCGGCGGCGTGAACCCGTTGGCCTGCAAGGCGGCGGTGGAACAGGTCGCCGCCGACCTCGGCGTCGCCGATGGCGTACGCGTCGGTGTCGTCCTCGGCGACGACATCCACGACAGCCTCGGCGCGCTCATGGGCAGCGGCGAGCCGCTCAACAACATGGACACCGGCCGGCCCCTCTCCGACGTCGCCGGCCAGGTCCTCTCGGCCAACGTGTACCTGGGCGCAGCGCCGGTGGTGAAGGCCCTGGAGATGGGAGCCAACGTGGTCATCTGCGGCCGGGTGACCGACACCGGCGTCACCCTCGCCCCCATGATCCACGAGTTCGGCTGGGCCGGCGACGACTGGGACCGCCTGGCCGCCGGCATCATCGCCGGCCACATCATCGAGTGCGGGACCCAATGCACGGGTGGCAACTTCACCGACTGGCAGAAGGTGAAGAGCTGGTCCAACCTCGGCTATCCCCTGGTCGAGGCCCGCCCCGACGGCACCTTCACCGTGACCAAGCATCCGGGGACCGGCGGGCTGGTGTCGGTTCACACCGTCAGCGAGCAGCTCCTCTACGAGATGGGATCGCCGCAGTACCTGGCGCCCGACTGCGTGGCCCGCTTCGACTCGATCACCCTCACCCAGGACGGCCCCGACCGGGTCACCGTCTCCGGCGCCAAGGGCGAGCCCCCGCCCGAGAAGCTCAAGGTGTCGGCCAGCTTCTCCCATGGCTACCGGGCCTTCGGCCGCCTCATCGTCTCCGGGCCCGACGCGCTGGCCAAGGCCAACAAGGTGGCCGACGTCCTGTGGGAGTGCGCCGGGGGCCGGGAGCTCTACGAGGACACCGCCACCCAGTTCCTGGCCTGGAACGCCACCCACCCGCCCCTCACCGACTCCGAACCCTCCGAGGTGCTCGTCCAGGTGGCGGTACGCGACGCCGACGAGCGCAAGATCAACTCCCGCTTCGGGGTCCAGGTCGTCCCCCGGGTGCTCGGCTCCGTGCCGGGCATCACGTACCTGGCCGACCAGGGCCGGCCCCGGGCGTCGGAGGTGGTCGGCTACTGGCCGGCCCTCATCTCCCGGGAGCGGGTGCCGATGCGGGTCGTGGTCGGCGACGACGAGGTGGACGTGGCGCCGGTGCCGGTGCCGGCGACGACGCCGGCCGGATCGTTCTCCCCTCCGGCCGTCGAGCTCCCGGCGCCGCCGGGCGGCAATGAGGTGACCGTCCCGCTGTCACGGCTGTGCCTGGCCCGCTCGGGCGACAAGGGCGACACCGCCAACGTGGGCGTGATCGCCCGCAGCCCCGCCGCCTACGCCTGGATGGTCGACCACGTCACGCCCGAGTTCGTGAAGGCCCGCTTCGGGGAGATGGTGCGGGGCGGCATCGAGCGCTCCGAGGTTCCCAACCTGCTGGCCGTGAATTTCCTCCTCCACGAGAGCCTGGGCGGGGGCGGCACCCTGTCCCTGCTCATCGACGCCCAGGGGAAGACGTTCGCCCAGTACCTGCTGGCCGCCCCGGTGGAGGTACCCGAAGCGCTGCTGGACGGCGTGGAGTAGGGCCGGCGGTGGACGTGCTGGCCCGGATCCGGGAACGGGCCCGGGCTGCGCCCCGGCGCATCGTGCTGCCCGAGATGTGGGACCCCCGGGTGCGGGAGGCGAGCGTCATCCTCGCCCGGGAGGGCATGGTCGAGCCGGTGCCGGCCGGGGAACGGATCCTGACCGCCCGGCGGGGCGAGCTGGCCGACCGCTACCGGATCCGGCGGGAGGCGGCCGGCCGTCCGGTCACCGCCGACGAGGCCCTGGCCGCGGTGGCCAACCCCCTGCTCTGCGGTGCCCTCCTGGTCGACGCCGGCGAAGCGGACGGCTGCGTGGCGGGCGCCGCCTCCACCACCGCCGCCACCGTGCGGGCCGCCCTCAACGGGATCGGCCCCGCCCCGGAGGTGTCGCTGGTGTCGAGCTTCTTCCTCATGGCCTTCCCCGGAGCCGGAGGGCCGGAGCCAAACCCGGGGCGCTGCTTCGTCTTCGCCGACTGTGCCGTGATCCCCGATCCCACCGCCGAGCAGCTGGCGGACATCGCCGTGGCCTCGGCCCGCAGCGCCGCCGTGTTCCTGGAGGCGGAACCGAAGGTCGCCCTGCTCAGCTTCTCCACCAAGGGCAGCGCCCTCCACCCCCTGGCCGAGAAGGTGGCCCGGGCCGCCGAGCTGGTGGCCGAACGGGAACCGTCGCTGTGCGTCGACGGGGAATTGCAGCTCGACGCCGCCCTGGTTCCGGCGGTGGCGGCCGGGAAAGCCCCGGACAGCCCGGTGGCCGGGGACGCCAACGTGCTCGTCTTCCCGAACCTCGACTCCGGCAACATCGGCTACAAGCTGGCCCAGCGTTTGGGCGGGGCCGCGGCCATCGGCCCGGTCCTCCAGGGACTGGCCAAGCCGATGAACGACCTCTCCCGGGGCTGTTCCGTCTCGGACGTCGTCGACGTCGCGTGTATAACGACGCTCCAGGCCGGGGCCTAATCTTTCGGGCGTGGCCCGTCCCACCGCCGCCGACCATGACGAGAAGGCCGCCGCCGTCCTGGCGTCCGCCGGCCGGGTCTTCGCCGAACGGGGCTACGAGGGCGCCACGATGGCCGACGTGGCCAAGGAGGCCGGATTCTCCAAGGCCGGCGTGTACCACTACTTCGCCTCCAAGGAGGACCTCCTCCACAGCCTGCTGCGGACGTCGCTGGAGCAGGTGCTGCAGGACCTGTGCAAGGCCGACCCGGGCCCGGGGGGTCCGGACCGGCTGAGCGCCCTGTTCGAGACCTACCTGCGGTCCTTCACCACCCACCTGCGGGTCATCACCCCGCTCCTGCTCCGCCTCGACCTGCTGCGTCAGCCGTGGCGGGAAGAGGTCAAAGGGCTGGAGCGGGGAATCGTCGACCGGATCGCCGAGGCGATCGGTCCCGTCGACTCGCCGCTCTCCCCCCGGACCCTGGCCTTCCTGGCCCTGGGGGCGGCCAACTGGACGTACTACTGGTACGACCCCGAAGGCGACGTCTCCGTCGAGGACCTCGCCCGGGGTGCCGCCAACCTCCTCACCGGCGCCCTGGCGGGCTAGGGACCGTCCCCTTCCGGGGGTTGCGGCGGGGCCGGCGGAGTCTCGGCCACCGGCAGAGGGGGCGGAACGGGCGGCGACGGGGGCGGGGTAGCCGGGGTAGCCAGGCGCGTCTGGCCGTTGATCCAGACCAGGGCGGTCCCCAGGCTGGCGGCGAGGGCCCACACCAGGGCCAGACCGACCGTCCCGCCCACGGACGGCCGAGCCACGGCCGAGCGGAGGATCTCGGTCCCGTCGCCCCTCGCCCCACCGGAGGCGGCCAGGGGCGCCAGCGTGGAGCCGAGCCAGGCGGCGAGCACGAAGCCCCCGGTCACGGCGAAGGCCACCCGCAGGGCGTCCTGCTCGCCCGGCGGCCGGGAGGCGCCGAGCGCCCGCCAGGTGGTGACGGCCACCGCCGCCGGCGCCAGCAGGAGCAGGGGGAACAGGTAGAGGGGGGCCGGCCCGGACTCGTCGTCGGGGGGCAGGTCGAAGTGGAACAGGCTGAGCGACCGGTCCCGCCCCTCCACTTCCATGGGCAGGTCGAGGAGGGAGGCGGTGGTGTCCACGCTGGCTCCCGAGGCGATCGCCGCCCCGGCCACGCCGCCGTTGACCACCACCGCCGGCGCCGCCTCCACGACCAGGATCCGCTCCGACGTCCCGTCGGCCGCCACCACCCCGGCCACGACCAGGCCCGCCCCGGCGGCCAGGACCAGGGACCCCCAGGCCAGGCCACCCCGCAGCACCAGGCGGCCCCAGCTCTGGGTCCAGGTCTGGAGCCGCCGGCCGGCGTCGAAGGACCCGGCGAGCGGGCCGGTACCGGCCCGCAGCACGACGGCGCCGAGCACCAGGACGAGCAGGACGAGCCAGAACCCGGCCTCGCCCGCCCCCACGTCGGCCGCCACCGAGAACCCGTCGTCGCCGAAGCTCTCCTCGGGCTGGGCGGAGCCGGCCAGGCCGCCGGCGATCCCGAAGCCGACCCCGAGCAGGACGGCCAGCTTGACCACGAAGGCCCACCCGGCGGCGGTGTCCTGGACGCGGGCCAGGCCGAAGCGCAGGGCCCGCCGTCCGACCAGGACGGGTACCGCCAGCCAGCTGACGAGCATGGCGGAGCCGGCCAGGAACACGCCGTCGCCGGCGTTGTTGACGACCGCGGCCGTGTCCCCGCCGAGGGCGATGAACGGGATGTAGGTGCCGGCGATGGCCCCGAGGCCGATGCCGGCGGCGCCCAGGGCGGTGAAGCCCATGACGGCCCCGTGGATCGCTCCGATCCCGAACAGGGCCACCAGGCCGCCGAAGGCGCAGACCACCGCCAGGACCCAGTCGGAGCTCACCCAGGGCGGGATCGTCAGGGCCACCACCGGCCCAACCGGGCCCGGCACCGGCGGGCCGGGATCCGACGGCGGTTCGGTGGGGGCGACCACCGGCGACCCGCAGCCGGGACAGAAGCGGGCGCCGTCGGGGAGCCGGCCCCCGCAGCCCGCGCAGAACCTCATCGCCCGCCGCTCCCGGGCCGGCCCTGGGCCAGGGCCTCCGCCTCGTCGAAGAGCACCTGCAGGTCGGCCTGCAGCTGCTCGGTGAGGGCGGTCACCGCCCCCCGCTTGACCGGGCCGTCACCCCCGGGCGGCGCCAGCGGCTCCCCCACCACCACCACGACCCGCTTGAGCCGGGGCAGCTTGCGCCCCCGGGCCAGGATCTCCTCGCTGCCCCCGATACCGACGGGCACGATCGGGACCCGGCAGCGGGCCGCCACGTAGGCCACCCCGTCATGGAGGTCCTCGATCAGCGGCCCGTGACGCCGGGTGCCCTCAGGGAAGATGACCAACGGCTCACCGCCCTCCAGGGCGGCCACGGCGTTGCGGATGGCGGCGCGGTCGGTGGCCGCCCGGTCGACCGGAAACGCCCCCAGGGCGGAGAAGACCCGGCCCGGCCCTCGCCAGCGCCACAGCTCGGCCTTGCCCATGAAGCGGGCCCGGCGGCGGGTGACGAGGCTCGTGAACGGCGTGTCCAGGATGGAGCGGTGGGAGGGAGCGAGGATGTAGGGCCCCTGGGCGGGCACGCGTTCTCCGTGAAGCACCCGGGCCCGCCAGAGCATCCGGCAGACGCCCTCGACCATCCCCCGGACGACGGCGTAGAAGACGAGCTCGGAGCGGCGGGGGCCGCTCACCGGTTCGCGGCCGCCCGGACCAGGTCGATCACGTCGGCCATCACGTCGTCGATGCTGCGGCCGGTGGTGTCGACCACCACGGCGTCGTCGGCGATGGCCAGCGGCGATGCGGACCGGCCGGCGTCGAAGGTGTCCCGCCGGCGCAGGTCGTCGCGGGTCGCCTCCAGGTCGAGCACCTGCTCCTGGGTCTGGCGGCGCACGGCCCGCTCCCCCTCCTCCGCCACCAGGAACACCTTGAGGGGGGCGTCGGGCGCCACCACCGTGCCGATGTCGCGCCCTTCCACCACGCCGCCGCCGTGGCTCACGATCCACTGCCGCTGGAGGGCCACCAGCGCCGAGCGCACCCCGGGGACGGCGGCCACGGCCGAAACGGCCCCGGTCACCTCCGGGCGGCGCAGCTCGCCGCTGACGTCGACCCCGTCGACGCGCACCCCGGCCTCCATCTCGATCCGCAGCCCGCCGGCCAGGGCGGCCAGGGCGGCGCCGTCGTCGGGGGCGATGCCCCGGGCCAGGGCGACGACGGTGACGGCCCGGTACATGGCGCCCGTGTCGAGCACGGGCAGGCCGAGAGCTTTGCCCACCTCCCGGGCGATGGTCGACTTGCCCGAGCCGGACGGCCCGTCGATGGCCACCACGATCATGCGCCCGTACCTCCGGTGGCCTGCTCCAGGTGCAGGGCGAAGGTGGGGTAGGACGACACGATCGCCCGCCACCCCCGCACGGTGGACTGTCCGGTGCAGGCATTGGCGGCGATGGCGGCGGCCATGGCCACCCGGTGGTCGCCGTGGCTCTTGAGCAGGCCGGGCCGGGGGCGCCCCCCGGTGATGATCATCCCGTCGGGCCGGGCTTCGACCGCCACCCCGAGCTGGGACAGCTCCTGGGAGACGGTGCCCACCCGATCGGACTCCTTGACCCGCAGCTCGGCGGCGTCGGCGATCTCGGTCGTCCCCTCGGCGAAGGCGGCGGCCACGGCCAGGGCGGGGATCTCGTCGATGACACTGGGGATCTCGACCCCCCGGATGCCGGTGGCGACCAGGGGCGAGGCGATCACATGGATGGTGCCGACGGGCTCGCCGCCCCGCTCCCCGGTGACCTCGGTGTCGATCTTGGCGCCCATGCGCCGCAGCACCTCGACGAACCCGATGCGGGTCGGGTTGAGGCAGACGTCCTCGATCACCAGGTCGGAGCCGGGGGTGACACAGGCGCCCACCACGAAGAAGGCGGCGGCCGACGGGTCCCCGGGCACGACCAGCTCGAAGGGCGCCACCGGACCCGGGGCGACCCGGACACCCCCGGCCACCGGCGCCAGCTCCACCCCGAGGGCGCCGAGGAGGCGTTCCGTGTGATCGCGGCTCGGGGCGGGCTCGAGGACCTCCGTCGGGCCCTGGGCCTGGAGCCCGGCCAGGATCAGCGCCGTCTTCACCTGGGCGCTGGCCACGGCCAGCTCGTGGCGGGCCCCCACCAGGGCGCCGCCCCGGATGGCGAGCGGTGCCAGGGTTCCGCCCGCCCGGCCGTCGATCCGGGCCCCCATGGCCCGCAGCGGATCGGCCACCCGGCCCATGGGCCGGCGGCGCAGGGAGGCGTCCCCGTCGAGCACGCTGTGGAACGGTCGCCCGGCCAGGAGACCGGCCAGGAGCCGGATGGACGTGCCCGAGTTGGCGCAGTCGACCACGCCCTCGGGTTCGCCCAGCCCCTCGAATCCGGCCCCCCGCACGCTCAATCCGCCCGCCGAGGAGCGGACCCGCACGCCGAAGGCCTCCACCGCCGCCGCGGTGCGGGCCACGTCGTCCCCGTCGGCCAGCCCGCTCAGCCGGGAGTTTCCTGTGGCCACCGCGGCCAGGATGAGGGCCCGATGCGAGATCGACTTGTCGCCGGGCACCCGGAGGCGCCCGACCAGCGGCCGCGGGCCCTCGATGGCCACCTCGACGGGCAGCTCACCTGAGCTCATCCGAGCTCCTTGCGGACCACCCGGTACTTGAGGCGGAGAAGGCCGTCCACGATGGCGTCGGCCCCGTCGGCGGGGACGACCATGATCAGCGTGCCGCCGAGCGCCGAGTGGGTGATCTCCAGGTCGACGATGTTGACCCCGCTGTGGCCGGCCAGCGTGGTGACCTCGGCCAGGACCCCGGGGCGGTCGGGCACCGGGATGGCCAGCTCCACCAGCGGCCCGGTGACTCCGGAGCGGGCGGGCAGGCTCGAACCCTCCTGGGCGCGGACGAAGAAGTCCAACAGGGCGGGCCGTTCGCCTTCCGAGACCAGCTCCCGGGCCTGCCCGAGGACCTCGAGGTAGCGGTCGAGGACGGCCACGATGGCGTCGCGGTTCTCCACGAAGATGTCGGGCCAGATGTCGGGCGCCCGGCCCGACAGCCGGGTCAGGGCCCGGAACCCGCCGGCCGCCAGCCGCAGGAGGGTGTCGTGGTTGGGATTGGCGTCGGCGGCCACGTGCATGACGGTGGCGGCGGCCAGGTGGGGCAGATGGCTGACAGTCGCCACCAGGTCGTCGTGGAGCCGGGGCTCGATGGCCACCACCTCGGGTCCGACCGAGGCCACCAGGTCCCGGACGACGGCGAAGGCGGCGGGCTCGGTGCGCTCGGTGGGGGTCAGCACCCAGGTCGCCCCCTGGAACAGGTCGTCGGCGGCCCCCTCGATCCCGTCGGTGACGGCGTCACCGGGCACTCCCCGGCCGCCCGCACCGGCCATCGGGTGACCCCCGACGAAGCGGGCGGCGGCGGCGCCACAGGAGCCCTCCACCGCCTCGACGACGGGGCCTTTGACCGAGCCGACGTCGGACACGGCCGCCACGCCGGCTGCCAGGGCGACGGCCACAGCCTCGGCGACGGCGGACACGGGTACGGCCACGAAGACGGCGTCGACCCCCTCGCAGGCGGCGGCGAGGCTCGAGGCGGCGGAGTCGACCGCGCCCCGCTCGACGGCCCGGCGCAGCCGGTCGGCGTCGGCGTCGTAGCCCACGACCTTGACCCCGGTGGCCCGCAGGGCCAGGCCCAGCGAGCCCCCGATGAGGCCGGTTCCCACGATGGCCACGGTGGTCAAGGTCTAGTCCGGCAGATCGTCACGGAGCCCCCGGGCGCCCTCGAGGTAGACGTGGTGGAGGTCGTGGCGGGACCGCTCCGTGTAGAAGTGCATCAGGACCCGCACGCACAGGGGCATCCCCCCGGCGATCCGGAGCTCCCGGGCGCAGAGCAGGGGGACGTCGCCCAGCCCCAGCGCACGGGCGGCGGCCGCCGGGAACTCGGCGGTCACGTCGTCGGTGGCGGTGAAGATGATGCTCACGAGGTCGTCGTGGGCCACGTCGTTGCGGGCCAGCATCTCCTTCACCAGGCGTTGGGTCTGGGTCTCGACCTCGGACTTGGTGTCAGCCTGAAGCGTGATCGCGCCGCGAAGGGCCAGCAGGTGCACGCCCGGAGGTTAACAACCGCCAGGGTCGGGATGGCTCAGCGGCGTCGGCGA
>JBOGFO010000283.1:0-2699 GCA_050743445.1 Acidimicrobiia bacterium | reverse complement strand
CCGCAGTTCAGGTGGCCGCCGCCCGGTTGGCCGGTCGATTCCGGCGCCCCTTCTTGTTCTGGCGTTCCTCCGGAACACCCTGCGTTCCGCAGGAACGCAAGTACGCCGGCGCCCCTCGTTCCGGCGTTCCTCCGGAACACCCCTCGTTCCGCAGGAACGCAAGTACGGCCGTGAGGGAGGGAGGGGAGGGAGGTGTCCCGAACCACGACTTGGTAGTTGGTGTAGGAGGAGGAGGAGGAGGAGGAGGAGGGAGCACCCCCTCCCCTCCCGACCGGGCTCAGGGAGCCGTACAACCGAGCCAACGGAGCCCTGTCATCAACTTGTCATGACAACGGATCGGATATACCGCCCGATCCTCACACAGCCTGGTTGATCCCCCACCCTTAGCTGCCGAACGATCAACAGACTATGGATTCGCTGGGTCGCGACCTCGTGCTGCTGGCCAAGGCCATGCGGGCGCGCCTGGAATCCCGCCTGGCCAACGCCGGCGCCAGCCTCCCCACCTGGGGGGTGCTGTCGTGCGCCATCGAGGAGGACGGCCTGTCCCAGCGCCAGCTGGCCGAGCGGATGGGCATCGAGGCCGCCACCCTGACCCGGCACCTCGACCGCCTGGAGGCCGACGGCCTCGTCGTCCGCCACCGCGACGGCGAGGACCGCCGCATCCTGCGGGTGGTGCCGACGCCGGCGGCCCGTGCCCTCCACGCCCGGATGGCCGAGGCGGCCTGCAGTCTCGACGCCGATCTCGTCGCCGGCCTGTCCGTTGACGACCTGAGCGAGCTGCGCCGTCTCCTCGCCCGCCTCTCTTCCAACCTGGGGGACACCCCCATGCCCCCGGAAAACCTCGAGGATGAAGATGTCCATCGCGCCGCCGCTGCTCGCTGATCCCGAAGCCTTCCACGATCTTGGGCGGGGGGACGAGGTCATCCGCACCCACGGGCTGACCAAGACCTACCCCGGACGCAACGGCGCCCCGACCCTGACCGCGGTCAACCACCTGTGCCTGGGGGTGCGCGCCGGTGAGATCTTCGGCCTGCTCGGTCCCAACGGCGCCGGCAAGACGACGACGGTGGGGATGCTGACCACCCGGGTGCAGCCCAACTCCGGCCGTGCCCTGGTGGGCGGCGTCGATGTGGTCGGCGAGCCGGCCCGGGCCAAGCAGGTCATCGGGGTCGTCCCGCAGACCAACACCCTGGACCGCGAGCTGTCGGTGTTCCAGAACCTCTTCTTCCACGGCCGCTACTTCGGCCTCTCGCGCCGCGATGCCCGGGAGGCGGCCGGCGCCGCCCTCGAGCAGTTCCGCCTGGCCGACCGGGCCAAGGCCCCGGTGGCGACGCTGTCGGGCGGCATGGCCCAGCGGCTCATGGTGGCCCGGGCGGTCATGCACCGGCCCCGGGTCCTGTTCCTCGATGAGCCCACCGCCGGTCTCGACCCCCAGAGCCGCATCGCCCTGTGGGAGCTCGTCGGCGAGCTGCACGCCATCGGGCAGACCATCCTCCTCACCACCCACTACATGGAGGAGGCCGATCGCCTCTGCGACCGGGTGGCGATCATGGACCACGGGAAGATCCTGGCCCTCGACACCCCCGCCGGCCTCAAGCGCTCCCTGGGGGCGGAAGCCGTCGTCCGGGTCGGGGTGGAGGGGGACCTGCGCCGCCTCGCCGGCGACCTGGCCGTCCTCGAGGGCGCCCGTTCCGCTCAGGTCAGCGAGGGCGGCGTCCTCGTCTACCTCCACGGCCCGGTGGCTCGGACCCTGCCCAAGATCTTCGCCACCGCCGAGGCGGGCGGCTATGTCGTGAACGACCTCTCGGTCATGGAGCCCACCCTCGAGACCGTCTTCATCACCCTGACCGGGAAGGACCTCCGCGAGTGAGTGCCGTGGCCACCACGATGACCGACCTCCGCCCGACCCGGACGGCAGCCTGGGCCGCGTTCCGCGCCCTGCTCGCCCGGGACCGGGCCGTGCTCCGCAAGGAGTCGAAGGTCTTCGTGCTGCGCACGATCATGCAGCCGCTGCTCCTGCTGTTCGTGTTCACCTACGTCTTCCCCCGGATCGGCCAGGGCGTCGGCGGGTTCGCCGGCGCCGAGGCCTTCTCCACCATGCTGGTGGCCGGCGTGGTGGCGACGGCCATGATCTTCTCGGGGATCCAGGCCGTGGCCCTGCCCCTGGTCCGGGAGTTCGGCTACACCCGGGAGATCGAGGACCGGGTCCTCGCCCCCCTGCCGGTGTGGGCGGTGGCGGTGGCCAAGATCGTCTCCGGCGCCCTCCAGGCCCTCCTGGCCGGGCTGATCGTCTTCCCCCTGGCCATGGTGGTGCCGATCGACGGGATCCGGCTCGACATCCACTGGCTGCACCTGGCCGCGGTGGCGCCCCTGGCGGCGGTGGCCGGCGCCTCCCTCGGGCTCACCATCGGCACCCGGGTCCAGCCCCACCAGGTGCCCCTCATGTTCAGCGTCATCGTGCTGCCCATGACCTTCCTCGGTGCCACCTACTACCCGTGGGCCAAGCTCACCCCGATCCCCTGGCTGAAGGTGGCGGTGCTGGCCAACCCGCTCGTGTACATGAGCGAGGGGTTCCGCATGGCCCTGACGCCGGTCCCCGCCATGCCCGCTCCGGCGGTCTACGGTGCCCTCGTGGGGTTCACCGCGCTGCTGGCCTGGCTGGGCATCGGAGGCTTCAGCAAGCGCGTCCTGGCTTGATC
>JBOGFO010000282.1:0-2152 GCA_050743445.1 Acidimicrobiia bacterium | reverse complement strand
GGTTCATCCCGCAGACCAGCTCCGGGTGGTCATTGGCGATCGACTGGAAGGGACAGTTGCGCAGCCGGACCCCGCCGTCCGTCTCCGTCGGTTCGAACCCTTGCTCCCGGAGCACCTCACACGCCGCCTGGAGGACCCGGGTAGCGGTCGGCCGTCGCCCCAGACGCCATCTCGCCTGGGCGCCGAGCGCCTCTCCGAAGCGGCGGGCGACCCCATCGAGGGCCTGGGCCGGATCGGCGCCCGGCTCTGCCCAGGCCTCGGCCAGCAGGCGGGCGGCCAGCTCATAGCGACGACCGGGGAGGCTGATCTCCAACTGCCGGTCGGACGGGCGGTAGAGCTTCGCCGGTCGTCCTGCACCTGGGCCCCCCCGACCGGAGAGACGGCGGTACTCGACGTCGAGGAGCCCCTCTTGGAGGAGCTTGTCCAGATGGAAAGCGGCGAGTTCCCGGGTGATGCCCACGGCCTGTCCGGCTTCGTCCCGACCCACGGCGTCGGTCTGGTCGACCACGTAGGCGTACAGGGCGCGGCGCAGGGGCTCGTTCAGGACGGAAATCGCCGAGATCTGCGCCGTGACGTCGGGGGCCCGGAGGGCATCGGGTCGGGGCGCCTCCGGGGCTGGTTGGCCGGGACTTCTATTAGTCACAAACACTATTTTTACACTCTGCGGGCTAGCTGTCAAGCTCCCGGCGCGCGCTCAGGCGGCGCCTGCCGCCATGTCCCCATGAAGGAGACGATGAAGATGCGCATTCGGGCTACCGGCCACGCCTGCGGTCGGGACTTCCTCAGCCCGGTCTGGGAGGCCGTCCCGCCTCCGGCGCCTCAACGAGGGGGGCGTTGGGGGCCGGAGATGGGACGGAGATGACCGAGTCGTCGCCGCGGGTGGTGCTACGGGCGGCTGGTCAGGAGGGCACGGGCCGCCTCGCCCATCTCAACGACGATGTCCGCCGCCTTCTGGATCCTCGTCACGAGCGGGGAGCTCTCGGCCCCGGCGAGCAGCGCCATCTCTTCGAAATCACCCGTGGTGTCACGGGTCGGAAGCATGAGACTGAACTTCGGCATCTCGTAGGGCACGCCACCGGGAACGGTGTAGACGGCCAGGCGGTGTTGTCCGATCCGGCCCGGCGGCGGCGGCGTGGACTGCTGGTCCTCACGTCCCTGCCATTCCCGCATGACCCGGTTGACGATGGCCCGGGTGTAGCCATGCGGCCATTCCGGCCCGAAGAGCTGGTTTTCCCTCGTCTCGACCCAGCCGTTCTCCACCTCTACCACTCGACGCTTGTACTCCTCGTGGGCGTAGGACTCCTCGGAGGCGGCAAAGATCGTTCCGACCCACGCGGCCTCGTCGCCCTCCCGCAGCGACGCTGCCAACGTGCGGCCGTCGGCGACGCCACCGGCGCCGAGCACGACCACCTCGGGAGGGACGACGTCCTTCACCCGAGGGACGAGCTCCTGGCGCAGGCTCGGCTCGCCGTCCATGTAGCCGCGGTTGTGACCACCGGCCTGCATCCCTTGGGCGATCACGACGTCGGCGCCCCAGTCGACTGCTTCCTGAGCCCCGCTCACCGACCCGACCTGGGCCCATACCTCGACGCCGGCTTCCTTCAAGCGCTTCACCCACCGAGCCTCCGGAGGGGTCCAGAAGAACACGACGTAGGCGATCCGCTCGTCGATGCAGGCGTCGATGTGGGCGTCGGTGCAGCTCCAGTTGATCTCGCGGGTGCGGTGCTCGGGGTCGTTCTCGGAGTCGGGCCCCCACACCGTCACGCCACCCACGGGGAAGTACACGAAGTCCATACCGAACGGCCGAGACGTCAGTGCCTTCGTCATGCGGATCAGGTTCCGGACGCCCTCCGCCGGCTCGGGAGCGGCGCCGAGGCAGCCGAGGCCCCCGGCGTTGCTCACTGCGGCGGCGAGCTCGGGGGTGACGTACAGAGCCGAGAAGCCCGCCTGCACGATCGGGTACCTCATGCCGTAACGATCCGTCAGACGCGTTCGGAACTCCGGGGGGTCAGCGCTCCCGCCAGCGGCGGGATCGGCTCCGGCGGGGAAGACCCCTGCTGCGATGTGAGCGCCGACGACACCGGCGGCTCCGGCACCCGCCATGCCCAGCAGACGGCGGCGACTGATCTCGGTCACTCGATCCTCCGGTTCC
>JBOGFO010000281.1:0-2077 GCA_050743445.1 Acidimicrobiia bacterium | reverse complement strand
GGGATGAGGTCGGACTTCTGGAACGGCGTGACCAGGTAGGCCAGCGCCCCGGCGTCCCGGGCCTGCTCGATCAGGTCCCGCTGGGAGAAGGCGGTGAGGATCAGCACCGCCGCCCGGCGCTCGGCGGCGATGTGGCGGGCGGCGGTGAGCCCGTCCATCCCCGGCATCTTGATATCGAGGATGGCCAGGTCGGGGTCGAGGTCCCGGACCAGGTCGACAGCTTCGTCGCCCCGGCCCGTCTCGCCCACGACGTTGTAGCCCTCCTCTTCCAGCAATTCCTTGAGGTCGAGGCGGATGATGGCCTCGTCCTCGGCGATCACGACGCGCGTCGGTGTCTTCACGGTGCTTCCAACTCCGAGTGGGATCAGGTCTGCGAGGACAGGTCGGTGGCCATACGGTCGAGCAGCGCGTCCTGCTCCCCGACCAGTTCGGCAAGGGCCGCTTCGAGGGATTGGCGGTGGCGGGCCATGGCTTCGGCATGGCGCCTGGCCTCGCGGGCGTCAGCTTCTGCCAGCGGGGTCTCGGACACCAGGGCCCGCAGGCGTGCCTCTTCGCACTCCTCCTCCAGGAACTGCTGCTGCTCCATCGCCACGGACAGCTCGTGGCGGACGCGCTTCAGCCGCTCGGTGACGTCGACCAGACGGCGCTGAAGGATGGACCGGGACATGGAGGAGTCATCCTAATCGCCGGGGCGCCTCGGCCACCCTGCCGCTTCCTTTCCGAGGTCCGTGGCCGGCGGAGCGTCGAAGAGGTATTCGTCGAGGATGGAGGCCCAGTCGTTGGTGGCGCCCAGGCGGGCGAAGAGCCCGCCGAGGCCGATCTGGATCCGGGAGAGGATGACCTGGTCCCGGGGCAGCGTCATCTGGCGGATGACGTCCTCGTACGGACCGTCGATGGCGAACATCGCCTCGATCGTGCGGGCCATGTACTCCCGGGTGTAGGTGAACGGCCGGTGCTCCACCAGGGGCAGCGCGGTGAGCCGGGCCAGCTCCACGACCCGCCGGCGATCGACGGGAGCGTCGCGGCGCAGCCACCCGTGACGGATGATGGCGTCGAGGACGGCGTCGTCGTCGCCCTCCCGCATGGCCGCCACCCGGTCCCGCAGGCTGTCCACCTCACCGGGCCCGAACCGCTTCACGAGCCCGAAGTCGAGGAACCAGATGGCGCCCTCGTCCGTGAAGAAGTAGTTGCCGGGGTGGGGGTCGGCGTTGAACAGCAACAGCCGCGTGATCGAGCCGCAGAAGAACCGGAACAGCTGCTCGCCGGCCCGGTCCCGGACCGCCTGCGGCTCTTCCATCAGGTCGTAGAAGCTGCGCCCCGACACCCATTCCGTCACCAGCACGCGCCGGGTGGTGGACTCCTGATGGACCCGGGGGATCAGGATCCAGGGGTGGTCCTCGTAGGCGACCCGGAACTCCTCCTGGGTGGCGGCCTCGATGCGGTAGTCGAGCTCCTCCCCCATCCGCTCCCGGATCTCGGACACGACCGGCTCGGGGTCGATGCCCGGAGCGATGGCCCGGGCCGCCGAGTAGAGCAGGAAGGCGTTGTCGAGATCGGCCTTGATGGCGACGTCGACCCCCGGGTACTGGACCTTCACCGCCACCGGGGTTCCGTCGAAGAGCTTGGCCTTGTGGACCTGGCCGATGGAGGCGGCCGCCACCGGCTCGGGTGAGAACTCGAAGAAGGACCGTTCGGGGGGCGAGCCGAGCTCGGCCGTGACGACGTCGGCCACGAGGTGGGCGGCCATCGGCGGGGCGTTCTGCTGCAGGCCGCGCAATGCCTGCTGGTACGCCTCGGGCAGGCCCTCGGCGACGATCGACATCATCTGGCCGAGCTTCATTACGGCGCCCTTCATGCCGCCCAGAAGCTCGAAGACCTGCTCTGCGGTATGCACGTGGAACTCGTCGAGCTCGTCCTGACCGCCCTTCATCCCCCGCAAGCGGGCCAAGGCGAAGGCGCGCCGGAGGGCCAGATGGGCGACCCGGCGGCTGCGCCGGGCCCGTTCCACCAGGACCTTGGCCCCCGAGCGGCGGACCTCACGTCCCACCACCACCGCCGCCACCCCGCCGGCCACCAC
>JBOGFO010000280.1:0-4701 GCA_050743445.1 Acidimicrobiia bacterium | reverse complement strand
GTCCAGGGCAGCAGTGATCACCTGCTCCCCCTCCAGCTCGCTGGTCCGCCAGCGCTCGGCGTCCCAGATCTCCACCCGGGAGGCGACGCCCGCCACCACGACCTCCCGGTCGAGGCTGAGGCCGGCGAACTCCCGCAGGTGGGACGGAAGCTGTACCCGTCCCTGACGATCGGGATCGGCCGGTGCGGCGCCGGCGAAGAACATCCTCGCCGCCTGCCGCTGGCCCGGGCCCCGCGTCGCCACTTCCCGCATGTTGGTCGCCACTCGCTCCCACTCGTCAGCCGGATACACGCACACGCAACCGTCGAGACCCCGGGCCATATACGCGCCCGTTTCCAATCGAGGACGGAACTTGGCCGGGAGGATGACCCGCCCCTTCGCGTCGAGAGCGTGCTGAAACTTCCCGACGAACACGGTCCACTCCCTCGGCCCTCGGTGTCGCCGCCGCCGACCGGCTTGAGGCCTTCGCCGAGACCATATTCCCCCACTTTCCGCCCGTCAACACCATTCAGCACCACTTTCCACCACCAGGGCATGACGATAAGCGCGTTCGGGCCCCACGTAGGGGATTTCGCGCCCCGCCGGGGAAGATTTAGGCGGGAAGGGCCTCGGCGGGCAGGCCGAGGTAGGGCTCCCAGGCGGGATCGATCGTCCCGACCGCCACCACGATCCAGATGGTCTCGCGGGGCGCGAAGGGCTTCTTGCGCAGGGTGAGGTGCGTCTCCGACAGGAGACGGTCCTCCTTCTTGGCGTTGCACGGCCGGCAGGAGGCGACGACGTTCTCCCACACGTGCTCGCCACCCCGGGAGCGGGGCACGACGTGATCAATGTTCTCGGCGTTGGCGCCGCAGTACTGGCAGCGGTGGTCGTCGCGGACGAACACCGACCGGCGCGACAACGGGGCCCGGGCCCGGAAGGGGACGCGGACGAAGTGCGTGAGGCGGATCACGGAGGGGACGGGGAAGGCCAGGCGCTCGGAGCGCATGAGCTCGTCGCGCTGGTGCACGACCTCAGCCTTCTCCTTCAGCACGAGGATGAGGGCGCGCCGGACGGGCACCACACAGAGCGGCTCGTAGGTGGCGTTCAGCACGAGCGCTCTCCCCAAGCCCCGACCCACCTCCTCCAGTCCCTTTGCCTACTCCAGTCTACCTGGCCCTCCGGGGCATCCCGGGGTAGTTCAGCAGGGGTTTCGCGCCTCGTTGCTAGAGGGACCCGAAGTCGTCGGCGTTGCCGAAATCGAAGATGGTGCCGTCGCGGGTGACGAGCCAGTAGCCCTGGCCGTTGGTCGTCACGGCCATGCCCACCACCGGGGAGGCGGGGGGGTTGGAACCGGTGGCGCCATGGAACGGGGCGTTGAAGGTGAACACCCCGCCGTCGGTGGCCACCAGCCAATAGCCCTGGCCATTCGGAGTCGCGGCCATGCCGTTGATCGGCCGGTTCAGCCGGACCGATCCGAGGGCGCCGCGGAACGGCGCGTTGCCGAACGTGAACACGCCGCCATCGGTGGCCACCAGCCAGTAGCCCTGGCCGTTGGGGGTGGGAGCCATGCCCACCACCGGCTTGTTCAGCTTGATGGCGCCCAGGCCCCCGAAGAAGGGGGCGTTGCCGAACGTGAACACGCCGCCGTCCGACGCCACCAGCCAGTAGCCCTGACCGTTGGGGGTGGCCGCCATCCCCACGACGGGTTGCTTGAGGGTGATCCCCGACAGATCACCGAAGTCGGAGGCGTTGCCGAAATCGAGCACCTGCCCGAGGGCCGTCACCAGCCAGTAGCCACCGCCGTCGGGAGTCGCCGCCATCCCCACCACCGGAGAGAGGGGCGGGGTCGCCGCCTGGCCGTGGTGCTCGGCTTCACCGAAGGCGAAGACGCGGCCGTCGGTGGCGGCCATCCAGTACCCGTCGCCCGACGGGGTGGGCGTGAGGTGGGGCACCAGGGTGGTGACCACCGGCGCCTGGGGACCGAGGTCGAGAGCATTCTCGAGGCGGACGAGCTTGAAGTTCTGGTTCCCCACCGTCCCCGGCGAGGTGTTCTGGTGGTCCTGGCAGATGAACAGGCCGTTGGGGAACAGCGGCCCGAGGGGGGTGGAGGTCGCCTCGATCCCGTCCGTCCGGCCGCAGCCGTCGGTGACGGCGCCGGGCACCACCTGGAAGCGCCCGACGAACTCGTGCGGGGCCTGGCGCCGGTAGACGGTGACGAACGGCGAGCCGTCGTCGCTGCCGACCTCGCCGTTCTGGTTCGAGGCCAGGAGGTAGCCGTCCCCGCCGGCCTGGCGGACGATGGCCAGGCCCTCGGCGTCGACCGCGAAGTGGCCGGTGGGAGCGGCCCGGTCGACGGCGATCCGGCTCGCCGAGCCGGTCCCGTCGGTGGGCTCGGCGCCGTAGCGCCAGATGGCGACGTCCTCCTCGCTCACGTAGAAAGCGGAGAACTCGTCGTCGGCCACGCAGCCCTCGGACTCGGAGCCGATGCTCCAGGAGCGCACCAGGGTGGCGTCCACCCGGCCGTCGGCGTCGGCGTCCCGCAGCCACCGCTGGGAGACCTCGCCGCCCCGGCGGATGTGGAAGACGTAGAAGCGGCCGCTCGTCGGGCTCTTGTACAGGCACAGCCCCTCGCCCGAGGAGGAGATGCTGGAGCCGTCGGTGATGTTGGTCAGCTGGCGGGTGGCCGGGTCGACGGCGTAGACCCGCACGCCGGAGCGGCTCACCACCACGATGTCGACGAACGTGTTCCCGAGCGGGAAGCCGTAGCGGACGTCGACGTTGCCGAAGAACCCCTCGGCGATTCGCTGCACCCGGGTGCCGTCGAGGTTGTAGCTCTCGAGGGTCCCCTTCTTGTTGCTCCCGAAGACCAGGGAGCGGGCCGGGTCGGTGGGGTGGATCCAGATGGCGGGATCGTCGGCGCCGTCACCGGACTCGTTGATGGGCGTCGTCTCCGCCTGGGCGGTGACGGGCACGATGGGCGGGTCCGCGCCCATGGCAGGGGTGGCGAAGAGCGGCGCGGTGGCGAGAAGGCTCGCCGCGAGCGCCCAAAGGGAACGTCGGGCACAGGGAGACATGAACAAGACGTTCGGTGCGCCCCGGGGCGTTCCTGCGCAATCCCCCATAGGGCGCGAGCGGCGCGTTCGCCGCGTACGGCGCGCTTGCCACGTTCGGCGCGCTTGGGGCGTTCGGCGCGTTCGGGACGAACTCACCGTGACCGGTGACGGGGGAACTCCCGGCACCAGCGCAGGTAGGAGACGAGGTCCTCACCGGTGGGTTCGCCGCCCGTTCCATAAGCGGTCTGGAGCCGGAACCGGACGTAGTCCGGATCGGGCAGGGGCAGGAAGGGCCGGCGACGCCACCACCCCGGCCGGGCCAGGCGCAGCGCCTGGGCCACGGCCACTGGCCACAGGCCGGGACGGACCAGCACCGCCCCGCCGGCGCGCAGCCACCACCGTTCCATGCCCGAGAACGTACTCAGGCCCTGACGGCGGCGCCTTCCGGCCCTATCGTCCCGGGTTCGATGGGTCCGTCCCCCGCGCTGCTCACCGACCTCTACGAGTTCACGATGGCCGCCGCCCTGGTCGCCGAGGGCAAGGCCGACCTGCCCAGCGTCTTCAGCCTGTTCGTCCGCCGGCTCCCGCCGTCACGGGGGTTCCTGGTCGCCGCCGGGCTCGACGACGTGCTGCGGTTCCTGGACGGCCTGGGCTTCTCCGCCTCCGACGTCGACGCCCTGGGGCGCCAGTTCCCCTTCGACCCCGCCTTCCTCGACTGGCTCTCGCAGGTCCGCTTCACCGGCCGGGTCCGGGCCGTCCCCGAGGGCCGGATCGTCTTCGCCGGCGAGCCGCTGCTCGAGATCGAGGCCCCCTTCGCCTTGGCCCAGCTGCTCGAAACCTACGTGCTCAACCAGGTCACGCTCCAGACCACGCTGGCCACCAAGGCGGCCCGCTGCCGCCACGCCGCCGGGAGCCGGGTGCTGGTCGACTTCGCCCTGCGCCGCACGCATGGCACCGACGCCGGCATGAAGGCGGCCCGCTGCGGCGCCCTGGCCGGCTTCGCCGCCACCTCCAACGTGGCCGCCGCCGACCACTACGGCATCCCGGCCAGCGGCACCATGGCCCACTCCTTCGTGACCGCCTTCGACTCCGAGCTGGAGGCGTTCCGGGCCTTCGCCCGCCACCACCGGGCTGACCCCGTGCTCCTGGTCGACACCTACGACACGGCCATCGGCGTCGACCACGCCATCGTGGTGGCCCGGGAGCTGGCGGCGCAGTACGGGGACACCCCGAGCCCCGGGCAGGGCCGGCGCCTGGCCGCCATCCGCCTCGACTCCGGCGACCTCGGCGCCCTGGCCCGAATGGCCCGTGAACGCCTGGATACCGCCGGCTTCCCCGAGGTGAACATCTTCGCCAGCGGCGGCCTCGACGAGTACTCCATCGCCCGCCTGGTGGCCGCCGGCGCCCCCGTCGACGGCTTCGGCGTCGGCACCGCCTACGGCGTCTCCGAGGACGCCCCCACGCTGGAGTCGGTCTACAAGCTCGTCGAGGTCGACGGCCGTCCGGTGGCCAAGGCCTCGACCGGCAAAGCCACGCTCCCGGGGGCCAAGCAGGTATGGCGCCGGCCCGGCTTCGGCGGCGACATCCTCGCCCTGGCCGGCGAACCCGCTCCCGACGGCGACGCCGAGGCGCTGCTGGTGGCCGTGGCGCCCGGGCCCCCCGGCGATCC
>JBOGFO010000279.1:0-5335 GCA_050743445.1 Acidimicrobiia bacterium | reverse complement strand
ATCCTGGGCGGCCAGAACCAGCTCCTCGCCGCCCTCATCGACCGCTCCGAGCCGGTGGCCGGCGCCATGGCCGCCGAACGGGGAGCCCGCCTCGACCGGCTGGTGGCCGCCAGCGACGACGTGCTGGGCGCCACCGCCGCCCACCGTCCCGAGCTCGAGGCCGCCCTGGAGCGCCTGCCCGGCGCCCTCAGCACCGCCCGCTCGGCGCTGGTCGAGCTCTCCAACCTGGCCGGCCAGACCACCCCGGTTCTGGCTGCCCTCCGGCCCATCACCGGCGACCTGCGCCAGATGGCCATCGAGCTGGGTGGCTTCGCCGACGCCGCCGGTCCCGCCCTGGCCAGCGCCGACCCGGTCCTGGAGCGGGCCCGGGAGCTGGTGGCCGCCGCCGCCCCGGTGACGGCCGAGCTGCGGGCCGCGGCCGGCGATGTGGAGATCGCCGCCCGGAGCACCCGCACGGTGGTCGAGGCCCTGCCCGAAGACGTCTCCAACCTGTTGGACTTCGTCCGCAACGCCTCCCTGGCTATCGGAGGGAAGGACTCCCTCAGCCACTACCTGCGCATCTTCGTGTTGGCCACCACCGGCGGTGTCGGTGTCGTGCCCGCCGATCCGCCCGTGGCCGCCGCCGGACCCCCGGTCGCCGGGCCGCCGGCGCCGGCCTCTGCCCCAGCGCCCTCCGCCCCCGTCCTGCCGCTGCCCGGTCTGGTGGACCAGGTCGGCAACCTTCTCGGGGGTGAGGACCGGGGCTCCGCCACGGGCCTGACGTTCGACCAGGAGCGGGCCCTGCTCGACTACCTGCTCGGAGCCGGCTGATGTTCCGGCGCGGCCTTCCCGTCAATCCCACGGTGATGGGGCTGGTCGTCATCGTCGCCTCGATGGTGGCCATCACCTTCGCCTTCGTGTCCCACCGCGGCCTCCCCGGACGTGACTACACCTACGTGTCGGCCGCCTTCGAGCGGGTTCCTCCCGGCCTGCGCGAAGGCAACGAGGTTCGGGTCCAGGGCCAGCGGGTCGGCCAGGTCCGCGACATCTCCTTCGAGGACGGCGAGCCCCGGGTGAAGATGCAGCTCCCCGGCGGCTTCGAGGTGAACGACGACGCCAGCGTCCGGATCCGCTCCCGGTCGCTGCTCGGGCAGAAGTACGTCCAGATCGACCCCGGCACGTCGTCCGCCGGGCGGCTGACCGGCAACGTCATCGCCAAGGACCGGACGACCACCGTGGTCGACATCGTGGACCTGGTCGACACCCTCGACGCCCCCACCCGGGAGGCCCTGGGAACGACCATCTCCGAGCTGGGATCAGGAGCCGCCGGCCGGGGGCCCGACCTCAACGCCATCATCGAGGCGGCGCCCGATCTCCTGGCCGACCTCACGGTGTCCGGCCGGACGCTCACCGCCGAGGAGACCCGCCTGGTCGCCTTCCTCATCACCGCCGAGCAGCTCTCGGGCCGCTTCAGCGGGAGAGAGGCCCAACTCGAGGCCCTCATGGGCCAGCTCGGTGACACCCTGGCCGCGGTGGGCGCCGACGACGGGCGGGCCCTGGCCGAGACGATCGAGCGCCTCCCCGCCACCCTCGACGCCGTGACCCCGGCGCTGCGCGACCTCGGCGCGGCCGCCGCCGACCTCGGCCCCGCCGTCGCCGATCTGGGTCCGACCGCCACCGCCCTGGGCGTGGCCACGCCCGACCTGCGGGCCTTCTTCCGCGAGAGCGTCCCGGTGATGGGCAAGGTGCCGGGGGTGAGCGAGCTCACCAGCCCGGCGCTGTCCGCCCTGACGGGGACGTTCAACGACGCCCGGCCGTTGGCTCCCGCCCTGCGCCGCGCCTTCGCCTCGGCCGCCGACCAGCTGGAGGTGATGGCCCCCTACGCCGCCGACCTCGACCTGCTCCTCGACGGTCTGGCCGAGGCCTTCTCCGAAGGCGACGCCCACGGCAAGTACCTGCGGGTGGCCGTCGTCCTGGCTGCCGCCAACCAGTCCGGCAACCGCAACCCCTACCCGGCGCCGGGCGAATCGGCCACCGACGGCTCCAGGTACGTACCGTGATCAGGAAGGCGATCCGTCCGATGGGCGACTGGTTCGGGCGCCGCACCCGGATGCAGCTCGGCGTCCTGTGGGTGGTGACCACCCTCGTGTTCGGCGTCGCCCTCATGAACAAGCAGAACATCCTCCTGGCGCTCCGCCGGGGCGACACCGTGACCGCCGAGTTCGCCTCCCGCTACAAGCTGCGCGGCATCGTCTCCAAGGTCGAGATGGCCGGGGTCCGGGTGGGCACCATCAAAGGTGTCGAGCCGCTCGAGACCGGCGGCGCGGCGGTGGAGATGAAGCTCGACCAGGGCACGCTCGACGCCCTGGGCTCCGCCCCCGAGGCCGCCATCCGGCCCGCCACCTTCCTCGGCGGCCCGGGACTGTCCGCCTACGTCGAGCTGACTCCCGGGGGCGACCCCGGCCGCTTCCGGGAGAAGCGGATCGGCAAGGACCGGACCCACCTCCCGGTCGAGTTCGACCGCGTCTTCGAGGTCATGACCGACGAGGCCCGGGCCGGCCTCTCCGCCACCGTGGCGGGCCTGGACACCGCGCTCGCCGGTGGGGGCAAGGAAGCCCTGGGCTCGGTCATCACCGACGCCCCGCCCGCCCTCGGGCCGGCGGCCGGCGTGCTCCGGGCCACCGCCGGCTCCGAGCCCGGCGACCTCCACCGGCTGGTGGTTGACCTGGGCAAGGCGGCGGCCGCCCTCACCGCCACCGACGGCGAGCTCGAGGCCGTGGTGGAGGACCTGGCCACCGTGGCCGACACCTTCGGGGACCGGGGCCCGGACCTGGACCGGGCCGTCGCCGAGATGCCCGCCACCATGGCCGCGGCCCGGGCCGGACTCAACGCCCTGGAGGGCACGCTGGCCCGGCTCCAGGCCACCGCCCCGGGCGCCCGGCCCTCGGTGCAGCGCCTGACCGAGGTGCTCCGCAAGTTGCCGCCCGTGCTGGCCAAGGCCCATCCGCTGCTGGCCGACCTACGCCCGCTGACCGCCGATCTCCGCCCCGCCCTCGACGACATGGCGCCCGTGGCCGGCCTGCTCCGGGAGCTGCTCGGTGACCTCGACGGCGCCGTCCTCGATCGCATGCGGGACTCCGTCGTCCCCACCGTGCTCGGTCCCTACACCGACACCGGGCGGGACACCCGGCTCTACGAGGAGCTCGGCTTCTTCCTGGCCGGGTTCGACGGGGCGGCCAGCTACCTCAACAACGAGGGCGCCCAGCTGAACTTCCACATCGGCAACAGCCTCGACTCCATCTCCTTGCCCGCCGGCTTCCCGATCCAGCTCCCGAAGGCGCCGGAGCGCCTCCCGTTGCCGGCCTTCCTGTACCGGGCGGTCCCGTGAAGCGTCTCCGGACCACGTGGACCCGCATCCGTTCCACCAAGGGACTGGGACGGGACCTCGGCATCGTGGCCGGGCTGATCGTGGTGGCGTCCGCCGTGGGTCTCTACATCCTCACCCACCAGCGGATCTCCTTTCCCTGGAACGATCGGGTGGCGTTCCAGGCCGACTTCGAGGAGGTTCCCGGCGTCACCCCCGGCCAGGGCCAGGAGGTGCGCATCGCCGGCGTCCCGGTGGGCGAGATCACCGCCGCCGACATCACCCGGAACGGGCGGGCCCGCCTCACGTTGTCGCTCGAGCCCAGCTATGGCGAGGTGTACCGGAACGCCCGGGCCTGGCTGCGGCCCAAGAGCCCCCTCAACGAGATGTACGTCCTCCTCGACCCGGGCGGGAAGCCGGCCCAGCGCCTGCGGGAGGGGTCGGTGATCCCCCTGGCCCAGACGGCCCGGCCCATCCAGATGGACGAGGTCCTGTCCCACCTGGACGACAAGGCGCGGGAGGCGGGCGGTATCGCCCTGGCCGAAGCCGACGCCGCCCTGGCCCGGCCCGAGAACCTCCCTCCCGCCCTGCGGGCCACCGACACCGCCCTCCTCGCCCTGCGCCCGGTCATGGAGGCGCTCGACACCCGCCGGGAGCGCATCGCCCGCCTCGTCACCGCCCTGGCCGACCTCGCCACCGCCGCCGGCGCCGACGACGCCCGCCTGGCCCGGGTGCTCGACTCGGCCCGGGAGACCCTCGGCGCCCTGGCCGACCGGGACGCCGAGCTCGACGCCACGCTGTCCCAGCTCCCGGCCTTCGCCGCCGAGCTGCGCCGCGCCTCCTCGTCGGTGTCGGCCCTCTCGGGTGAGCTCGACCCCACCCTCGACGGCATCAAGGCCGCCTCCGACCGTCTGCCGGGCGCGCTGGCCGGCCTGTCGGCCGTGACCGACCGCCTGGACCGCACCGTTGACCTGGCCCGCCCGGTGGTGGCCGAGGCCCGTCCCCTGGCCGCCGACCTGCGGCCGCTGCTCGCCTCGTCCCGTCCCGCCCTGGTCGACACCGTGGCCTGGACCGGGCGCCTCGACCCGGTCACCGCCAACCTGGTCGGGCACCTGCCCGATCTGCAGGCCTTCATCTACCGGGGCAACTCCGTCTTCTCCCTCCAGGACGTGAACGGGCCCATCCTCCGGGGCCTGGTCATCCAGGGTCCCGACACGCTCCTGTCCCTGCTGGAATCGGCGGGTGCGCCATGAGGTGCTCGCCCGCTTTCCTGCGCCGGGCCCGGTCCACCACCGTGGTGGTGTTCGTGGCCGCCATGGCCCTGATCTTCGCCGTCCTGTGGGTGAACTTCGGTGGCGGCATCCCCGGGGTCACCGGCGGGTACCGGGTGACGGCCGTGCTGGCCGACACCCAGAACCTGGTCTACGACTCCGAGATCCGCATCGCCGGTGTGCCCGTGGGCAAGGTGCGGGAGGTCCAGCGCACGCCCGAAGGGGTCGAGATCGGCATGGAGGTGCGGGGCGACGCCGTCCCCCTCCACGAAGGCGCCACCGTCGTGCTCCGGGCCAAGACGCTCATCGAGGAGACGTACCTGGAGGTGACCGACGGCACCGGCGAGGCGCTGGCCGACGGGGCCAAGCTGCCGGCATCGGCGGAGCAGCTCTCGGTCAAGTTCGACGACCTCCTCGACACCCTCCCGCCGGAGACGCGGGCCTCGCTGGCATCGGCCGTCCGCCGTCTCGGGGTGGCCACCGAAGGCGAGGCGGAAGCCCTCTCGGACACGCTGGCCGCCCTGGGCCGGCTGGGACGCGACGGCCATGACGCCCTCGACGTGCTCGCCGCCCAGTCCGACGACCTGGCCTCGCTCGTGCGGGAGACGACGAATCTGCTGGCCGTCCTCGACGAGGGCGAGGGGCAGATCGCCCGCCTCGTCACCACGGCCGAGCGCCTGACCCGGGCCTCGGCCAGCCGCGACGACAAGCTGGCCGAGGC
>JBOGFO010000278.1:0-7169 GCA_050743445.1 Acidimicrobiia bacterium | reverse complement strand
GGCCGGTGGCGGCCTGGGTCGGGAGCACGCCCTGCTCCTCGCCTCCCGGGGCGCGCAGCTGGTGGTCAACGACCTCGGCGGTGCCGTCGACGGCACCGGCGCCTCGGCCGGTCCGGCCCAGACGGTGGTGGAAGAGATCCAGGCGGCCGGCGGTGTGGCCGTCGCCGACACCAACAGCGTCGTCAGCAAAGAGGGCGGCGAGGCCATGGTGAAGACCGCCCTCGAGGCCTTCGGGCGCATCGACATCGTGATCAACAACGCCGGCATCCTGCGGGACAAGAGCTTCGCCAACATGACCGACGAGCTGTGGGACGCGGTGGTCGACGTCCACCTGCGGGGCGCCATGTGCGTGACCCGGGCGGCCTGGCCCCACCTGCGGGACCAGGCCTACGGCCGGGTGGTCTGTACCTCGTCGGCGGTCGGCATTTTCGGCAACTTCGGCCAGGCCAACTACGGGTCGGCCAAGATGGGCCTGGTCGGGTTCACCCGGGTGCTGGCCCAGGAAGGCGCCAAGTGCAACATCCGGGCCAACGCCATCGCTCCCGTGGCCAACACCCGCATGACCGAGAACCTCCTCGGGCCCCTGGTCACGAAGCTCGACCCCGCCCTGGTGTCCCCGGTGGTGGCCTGGCTCGTCTCCGAGGAGTGCCCGGTGACGGGCGAGGTCTTCTGCGTCGGTGGCGGCCGGGTGGCCCGCATCTTCGTCGCCGAGGGCCCCGGGTTCTTCAAGAAGGACCTGAACCTGGAGGACGTCAGGGACAACTGGGCGGACATCGTGGCCGAGGAGGGCTACACCGTCCCCAGCAGCGCCAACGACGAGATCGGCACCCTCGTGATACCGAACCTGGCCGAGTCCTAGCTAGGGGTCCGCGCCGGTCCGAAAAGGCGCATTGAAGGGGGGTGGGAGTTGGCTGAGCCGCGGGGCCTGCTGGCGGGACGAACCGCAGCAGGTTAAGCACCTCCCAGGTACTCAATCTGCTGCACCTCGGGTCGAGAAGGGCCCCGCCACCCGGCCCACCCCACACCCCCTTCAGAGCGCCTTAGCTTTAGCTTCTCCGATCCAGCGCCGCCCGCACCTGAGCGGCGTCGACCTGCCAGGCGCCCCAGTTCTCCAACCCGGCGAAGCCCATGGCCTCGTTGATGGCGAGCATGGGCTGGTTGCCGCCGGCGTTCCAGGTCTCGATGCGATCGACGTCCGGGCGCTCGTCGAGCAGGCGCAGGGCCATGGCCGCCTTGAGCCAGCGGCCGAGACCCCGGTCCCGGTGCTTGGGCCACACCCCGGTGTCGCCCTGGTAGGCCATCTCCGGCCAGAGCCGGGGCAGCATCACCTCGGTGTAACCGGCGAACTCTCCGCTGCCCTCGTGGCGGGCGCACAGCACCCACTGGTCGTAGCCCTGGGCGTCGTAGGCGGCTTCCCGCTCCCGCCACCGCTCGGGTGACATGTGCTCGTCGTCCCAGTCCAGGTCGTCCCGGGGCGCGGTGTTCATCACGGCCATCAGGTCGCAGAATGGCTCCAGGAGCTCGTCCGGGCAGGTGCCGTCCCAGGTGACCAGGGAATAGGCGGACGCCCGTTCCCCGGCCCGGCGGACCCAGTCCTCGAGCATGCCGCGGTCGAGGTCGGCGGTCAGGCAGGCGCTGCGCCGTTCCAGCTGGCGCAGCTCGGCTCCCACTCTCCGGAGGAAGGGCTCACCGGGGCCCCCGACCCGGGCGTAGGCGTCGAGGAGGGGGGCGTCCCAGGCGGTGGCGGCTTCAACCGCGGCCCGGAGGAGCGCGGAGCCGAGGCCCTGGTGCCGGACGGGCGCAGCCACGGCCACGTCGAGCTCGCAGTGGTTGCGGTTCTCGGGCAGGTCGTTCCAGGTTGCCGAGGCCCAGCCCACGACCTCGTCGCCCCGCCGGCTCACCCACCAGCGCCGGTGGCGGAACGAAGGGGCCCGCCGGTACTCGGGCAGGGCGTGGGCGGCCGGGGGCACGGGCACGTCCGGGAGGGCCTCGCGCTCGAGGGCCACGATGAGATCGTGGACGGCCAGGAGGTCGGCCTCGGGCGCCGTCGCCGGGTCGAGCGCGTCAATGGACCAGGGTGCTGCGGTCATGCACTCAGTGTCGGTCCCCGGCGGTTTCCGATCCAGCGAATTACGCCTCCGGGGGATCGACCAAAAGTTCGTAGGTGCCCGAAAGGCGTTGTTACGATCCGCCCCGGCGAGGCACCGGTCAGTCTTTCGGTGCGGCAAAGGAGAAAGCCGTTGGCGGTCACGAACGCCGAGGCGATACACGGACGGACCCTGCGTCGGGACCCCTGGTGGATCGAGACGCTTCCGACCTGGATCCTGCTGGGCGGGTTCGTGATCTACGCCACCTGGGCGGCCTTCCAGAACCGGGAGTACTTCGTCGATCCCTACCTGTCGCCGCTGTATTCGCCCTGCCTGGCGGCCAACTGCGAAGAGCCCACCATCCGCCTCTTCGGCTCCTGGTTCTCGCTGTCGCCGGCGTTGCTCATCCTGTGGGCCCCCGGCGGGTTCCGGGCCACCTGCTACTACTACCGGAAGTCGTACTACCGGGCCTTCTTCCGCTCGCCCCCCGCCTGTGGGGTGGCCGACGCCGCCAAGTGCTACACGGGCGAGACCCGCTTTCCCCTCGTCCTCCAGAACCTCCACCGGTACTTCTTCTGGGCGGTTTGGCCCGTCCTGTTCTTCCTGTGGGTCGACGCCGTGAAGGCCTTCTCCTTCGAGGAGGGCTTCGGTGTCGGGCTCGGCACCCTGGTCCTCGTGGCCAACGCCACCCTGCTCACCGCCTACAGCCTGTCGTGCCACTCCTGCCGCCATCTGGCCGGCGGCCACCTCGATGTGCTCTCCGCCCGCCCCGCCAAGCTCAAGGCCTGGCGCTTCGTCACCCGGCTCAACGAACGGCACGGCCTCATCGCCTGGATCAGCCTGGTGATGGTGGCGGGCACCGACGTCTACGTCCGCCTCCTGGCCAACGGCGTCTTCAGCGACCCGAGGATCACCTTCTAGTGGGGGGCCGGTAGTGGAGGGCTACGAGTCGCACGACTACGACGTCATCGTGGTCGGCGCCGGCGGGGCCGGGATCCGGGCCGCCATCGAGGCCAGTGCCCAGGGTGCCCGCACCGCCCTCATCTGCAAGTCGCTGTTGGGCAAGGCCCACACCGTGATGGCCGAGGGGGGCATTGCCGCCGCCCTGGGGAACGTATGGCCCGAGGACAACTGGAAGGTCCACTTCCGGGACACCATGCGGGGCGGGAAGCTGGTCAACAACTGGCGCATGGCCCAGATCCACGCCCAGGAGGCACCCGACCGGGTGCTGGAGCTGGAGGAGTGGGGCGCCCTCTTCGACCGCACCAAGGACGGGCTCATCCTCCAGCGGGACTTCGCCGGGCACCGCTACGCCCGGCTCGGCCACGTGGGTGACCGCACCGGGCTGGAGATGATCCGCACCCTCCAACAGCGAGCCGTGCACAAGGGCATCGACGTGTTCATGGAGTGCGCCATCCAGACCCTCCTCAAGGACGGGGACCGGGTGTGCGGCGCCCTGGGCTACTGGCGGGAGTCGGGCAAGTTCGTCGTCTTCTCGGCCAAGGCGGTGGTGCTGGCCACGGGCGGGATCGGCAAGGCGTGGAAGATCACGTCGAACTCCTGGGAGTACACCGCCGACGGCCACGCCATGGGCCTGTTCGCCGGCGCCGAGCTGGTCGACATGGAGTTCGTCCAGTTCCACCCCACCGGCATGGTGTGGCCCCCCTCCGTGCGGGGGATCCTCGTCACCGAAGGGGTCCGGGGCGACGGCGGGGTGCTGCGCAACACCGAGGGCCGCCGCTTCATGTTCGACTACATCTCCGAATTCTTCGCCGCGGAGACGGCCGACACCGAGGCCGAGGGCGACCGCTGGTACACCGACCACCACAACAACCGCCGGCCCCCCGAGCTGTTGCCCCGCGACGAGGTGGCCCGGGCCATCAACGCCGAGGTGAAGGCGGGGCGGGGCACGCCGGCGGGTGGCGTGCTCCTCGACATCGCCACCCGCATGCCCGCCGAGAAGATCCGCCGCCGGCTGCCGTCGATGTACCACCAGTTCACGGAGCTGGCCGGCGTCGACATCACCAGCGCCCCCATGGAGGTCGGGCCCACCTGCCACTACGTCATGGGTGGGCTGCGGGTGGAGGCAGACTCCGCCGCCACCACCGTGCCCGGCCTCTTCGCCGCCGGGGAGTGCGCCGGCGGGCTCCACGGCTCCAACCGACTCGGGGGCAACTCGCTCTCCGATCTGGTGGTCTTCGGCCGGCGGGCCGGCCTCTACGCGGCCGAGTACGCGTCCAAACGGGCCGATTCGGGGCAAGCCGACGCGGGCCAGGTGGAGGAGGCGGCCCGGGTGGCGCTGGCCCCTTTCGATGGCACGGGCGGGGAGAACCCATACTCGATTCATGCCGACCTGCAGCAGACCATGCAGGACCTGGTCGGGATCATCCGCACGGGCGACGAGCTCGAGAAGGCACTGGTGGAGCTGGAGGCGTTGAGGGAACGGACGGAGCGCATGACGGTGATGGGCAACCGCCAGTTCAACCCCGGCTGGCACCTCGCCCTCGACCTCCGCAACATGCTCGCGATCTCCGATGTGGTCACCCGCTGTGCCCTGGCCCGCAAGGAGAGCCGAGGCGGCCACACCCGCGAGGACCACCCCACCACCGATCCCCATTTCGCCACGCTGAACCACGTGGTGCACCGGCAGCCGGACGGTGCCATCGCCCTGCGGGAGGAACCCATCCCGGAGATGCCGGCCGAGCTGAAAGCCCTCTTCGAGGACAAGAAGTAAATGGCCGGGGTGCGGGGTGTCCCCGACAACGAGAGCGTGACGATGCGCATCTGGCGGGGCAACGGCGACGGCGGCGCCTTCGCCGACTACCGCGTCCCGCTGCGGGAGGGCGTGGTCGTCCTCGATGTCATGTTCGACATCCAGGCCGGCCAGGCCGGCGACCTGGCCGTCCGCTGGAACTGCAAGGCGGGCAAGTGCGGCTCCTGCTCGGCCGAGATCAACGGCCGGCCCCGGCTCATGTGCATGACCCGGATGGACACGCTGCCCGTCGACGAGCCCATCGTGGTCGCCCCGATGAAGACCTTCCCGGTCATCAAGGACCTTGTGACCGATGTCTCGTTCAACTTCGAGATGGCGAAGACCATCCCCGCCTTCGTCCCCAAGCCTCCCGACGCCGACGGGAAGCGCCGGATGTTCCAGGAGGACATCGACCGGGCCCAGGAATTCCACAAGTGCATCGAGTGCTTCCTCTGCCAGGACGTCTGCCACGTGATCCGGGACCACGACGACAACAAGCGGAGCTTCGCCGGCCCCCGGTTCTTCGTCCGCCTGGCCGCCCTGGAGATGCACCCGCTCGATGCCAACAACCGCCTCGAGCTGGTCAAAGCCCGGTACGGCCTGGGGTTCTGCAACATCACGAAGTGCTGCACCGTGGTCTGCCCCGAGCACATCCACATCACCGACAACGCCATCATCCCGCTCAAGGAACGGGTGGTGACGGAGTTCCACGATCCGGTGGTGAAGCTCTGGCGCAAGGTGCGGGGCAAGCGCTGAGCGCGTCATGTCGGTGAGAGTGCAGCCGGTGCCGCGCCGGCGACTTCCGTGGCCCTTCGAGCTCTACCAGTCCGCGGTGGGCAAGAAGTGGGTGATGGCGGTCACGGGCATCATGCTCATGGGCTACGTGCTCGCCCACATGGTGGGGAACCTCAAGGTCTACCTGGGGGCCGAGGAGCTCAACCACTACGCCGATTGGCTCCGGGACCTGGCCACGCCGGCCCTGCCCCGGACCGTCGCCCTGTGGCTCATGCGCACCGGTCTGGCCGCCGCCTTCGTCCTCCACATCCATGCCGCCTACGGGCTCACGGTGATCAACCGCCGGGCGCGGCCGGAGGGCTACGTCACCAAGCGGGACTACGAGGCGGCCGACTTCGCCGGGCGGACGATGCGCTGGACGGGGGTCATCGTCGCCCTCTTCGTCGTCTTCCACCTGCTCGACCTGACCTGGGGCCCGGCCAACCCCGACTTCATCCGGGGTGACGCCTACCACAACCTCGTCGAGAGCTTCTCCCGGCTGCCGGTGGCGCTGGCCTACGTGGTGGCCAACGTGGCCCTGGCCGTGCACCTCTACCACGGCGCCTGGAGCCTGTTCCGCAGCTTGGGGGCGAGCCACCCCGGCCTGGACCGCATCACCCGGCGCTTCGCCGCCGGCTTCGCCGGGATCATCCTGGTGGGCAACGTCAGCTTCCCCATCGCCGTGCAGGCCGGGTGGGTGGGGTGAGCCTGGTCCCGGGGACACCCGGCCTCGACGCCCGCATCCCGGCCGGCGCCATCGAGGAGAAGTGGGACCACCACAAGTTCGAGATGAAGCTGGTGGCGCCCCACAACCGCCGCCGCTTCGAGGTGATCGTCGTCGGCACCGGCCTGGCCGGGGCGGCCGCCGCCGCCACCCTCGGGGAGCTGGGCTACCGGGTGAAAGCCTTCACCTTCCACGACAGTCCCCGGCGGGCCCACTCCATCGCCGCCCAGGGCGGCATCAACGCGGCCAAGAACTACCGGGGTGACGGCGACAGCGTCTACCGGCTCTTCTACGACACCGTGAAGGGCGGGGACTACCGGGCCCGGGAGGCCAACGTCTACCGGCTGGCCGAGCTGTCGGTCCAGATCATCGACCACTGTGTGGCCCAGGGTGTCCCCTTCGCCCGGGAGTACGGGGGCCTGCTCGACAACCGGTCCTTTGGCGGGGCCCAGGTGTCGCGCACCTTCTACGCCCGGGGCCAGACCGGCCAGCAGCTGCTGCTGGGCGCCTACCAGGCGCTGTCCCGCCAGGTCGAGGCCGGCTCGGTGGAGGTCTTCGACCGGACCGAGATGCTCGACGTGGTGGTGAAGGACGGGCGGGCCGCCGGCATCGTGGTTCGCAACCTCCACACCGGCGAGGTGACGTCGCATTCGGCCCACGCCGTGGTGCTGGCCACGGGCGGCTATTCCAACGTCTTCTTCCTGTCCACCAACGCCATGGCCTGCAACGCCACCGCCATCTGGCGGGCGTACCGCAAGGGGGCGGCGTTCGCCAACCCCTGCTTCACCCAGATCCACCCCACGTGCATCCCGGCCAGCGACGAGTTCCAGTC
>JBOGFO010000277.1:0-2987 GCA_050743445.1 Acidimicrobiia bacterium | reverse complement strand
CGCCGTTGTCGATCACCCACAGCCGGGCGACCCCGTCGGTGCCGATGGTGTAGGTGATCTCCTCCCAGTCGCCGTTGGCGGCGTTGGTGACCATGATCTCCTTGGTGTAGGCCATCCCGGCGGCGTCGAAGGTGACGGCGTTGATGGCCGGAGTGTGGCCGGAGTCCCGCACCACCCAGTAGAGGCCGGGGTGGCGCCTCGAGGCCGCCATCCCCGAGGCTTCGCCGATGTAGTCGATCTCGTCGGGCCACACGGTCCGCGACGGCATCTCGGGAAACCCGCAGGTGGTGGGGCCGGGAACGACTTCGGCACTCGACGCGCCACCAGCAGAGATCTCCAACGGCTCCACGATCGCCTCGGGCGGTCCTCCGTCGGGGTCGGCCGGGTGGGGCCCGGGAGGTCCCGGCGGGTCCGGGTCGCCGGCCGATCCGGGATCGGGGCTCGAGTTCGGGGTGGTGGGGGTGAAGGCCGAGGTCGGGGTCGTCGACGGCCCGCCGGCCGGGGCGGGCGCTGGCACGACGCCGGGGGCGCCGGGACGAACCACCCGGGCCAGGCCGACGATGGGCTGGTTCAGCTTGACGGCGCCGGTCGAGCCGAAGAAGCCGGCGTCGCCGAAGGCGAAGATGCCTCCGTCGGCGGCCGTCAGCCAGTAGCCGCCACCACTCGGGGTGGGGGCCATGGCCACCACCGGCCGGTTGAGACCGGTGGCGGACCCGAAGTTGCCGGCGTCGCCGAAGGCGAGCACCCGGCCATCGGACAGCGTCTGCCAGTACCCCCGGCCGGTCGGCGTCGGCTGCATGGCGACGGCTCTCCCGGTGACGCTCCGTCCGGGCGCCGAGCCGAAGAAGGCGGCGTCGCCGAAGGAGAAGATGCCGCCGTCGGAGGCGACCAGCCAGTAGCCCTTGCCCGAGCCGGTGGGGGCCATGCCGACGATGGGCTGGTTGAGCTTGACCGCCCCGGTGGAGCCGTGGAAGCCGGCGTCGCCGAAGGCGAAGATGCCGCCGTCGGAGGCGACGAGCCAGTAGCCGGACGGTGCCGTCGCCGCGGCGCGGACCTCGGGCGCGGAACCGGCCTGGGCCGCCAACGGCAGGAAGGCGACGACGAGGACGGCAGCCAGAAGGGCGGCGGACCGGGAGCGATGGCGGGCGTTCGAAAGGGACGGCAAGTGGGCACCCCAGGGCGTTCGGGAAGAATCCGGCGGAAATCGTCAAGAAAGAGATACAAGGGCCGAAGCCGAAATCCTGCACGTGTCGTCTTGATCGCCCGTCGCTGGGCGGTACGGCCTGAACCGGCCAAAACCCGCCTAAATCACCCGGGACGCGGCCTCCAGATGGATCCGGCTCGTGAGCGACGCGAGGTCGTAGGGCCCGTGGTGGCGCCGTCCATTGATGAAGAAGCTCGGCGTGCCGGCCACGCCGCTCGCCTCCGCACCGGCGACGTCGCGGGCGACCCGGAGCGCGTGGCGCCGGTCCGTCAGCTCGAGCGAGAACCGCTCGACATCGAGTCCGAGGTCACGGGCATGGCCCACAAGCTGATCGACCGTCAGAGCGTCCTGGTGGCGCATGAGCAGATCGTGCATCTCCCAGAACCGGCCCTGGGCGCCGGCGGCCTCCGCCGCTTCAGCGGCGAGCTCGGCGTGCTCGTGCACGTCGGTGAGGGGCAGGTGCCGGAACACGAAGGCGAGCTCGTCGCCGAACTCGGCGACGAGCTCCCGGACGACCGGCTCGGCCCGGCCGCAGTACGGGCATTCGAAGTCGCCGTACTCGACCAGCGTGACCTTGGCGTCCACCGGACCGCGCACATGATCGACCTCGGGGTCGACCGGTTGGACGAGATCGACGAGCGTGCCCGCCATCCGGTCCTGACCGGCGCTGCGCCACCGGCCGGGAAGATGCTCGGCGCCCCGGAAGACGGCCCACGCCAGCCCCGAGGCGAGGATCGACGCTCCGAGGATCCCCAGCTTCGCCTGCTCCAGCTCCTCGCCCTCGAAGGAGATGTCGGCGATGAGCAGTGACACCGTGAAGCCGATCCCGGCGACGGTGGCGGCGCTGGCCAGGGACGGCCACGGAACCGGAAGCGGGAAGCCACCGGCACGGGTGCGGGTGGCGACCCAGGTCACGCCCAGGATCCCGAGCGGCTTGCCGACGACGAGGCCGAGGATGATGCCGATGGTCACGGGCGACGAGGCGGCCTGGCTGATCACCTGGCGGTTGAGCTCGACACCGGCGTTGGCCAGGGCGAAGACCGGGACGATGACGTAGCTCGTCCAGGGATGGAACAGATGCTGGAGCTGCTCGTTGGGCGAGATGGCGGTGGCCAGGCTGCGGCTGGCGGTCCGGGCGTACTCCGGGGTGGGCTGCTCCCGGAAGAGCCGCCACAGCGCCCCCGCTTGCTGGAGGTCGCTCCGGGACGGGGGGTAGGCGGTGGCCAGGACGCCGACGGCCACCCCGGCGATGGTGGCGTGGATGCCCGAGGCCAGGGTGGCCAGCCACACCCCGAGCCCGACGAGGAAGTAGGGGACACCGTGGCGGACTCCGGCCCGGCGCAGGATGAGGACCACGGTGAACAGGCCGGCGGCGAGCCCGAGGGCCGCCGGCGAGACGTCCTCGGTGTAGGCGAGAGCGATGACGATCAGAGCGGCGATGTCGTCCACGATCACCAGCGTGAGGAGGAAGACGCGGCTCCGTATCGAGGCCCGTCCGCCGACGAGGGTGAGGATCCCGAGGGCGAAGGCGGTGTCCGTGCCCATGGGGATGCCCCAGCCCCGGGCCGTCGGCTCGCCGGCGTTGACGGCGAGGTAGATGAGCGCCGGAACCGTCATGCCACCGACGGCGGCGAGCACGGGTGTGGCCACCCGCCGGCGCTCCCGGAGCTCGCCCATGTCGAACTCCCGGCGGATCTCGAGGCCGACGACGAAGAAGAAGAAGGCCATGAGGCCGTCGTTGATCCAGTGGCGGAGATCGAGGGCGAGCTCGGCCGTCCCGAAC
>JBOGFO010000276.1:0-4181 GCA_050743445.1 Acidimicrobiia bacterium | reverse complement strand
CCACCACGTAGCAGTCGACGGCCGGAGCGAGGTCCCAGAACTCGTCGGCGAAGCGCAGGTCGTAGCAGACGAAGGGCGCCACCCGGAGGTCCTCGACGGCGAGGATCACACCCCGGCGGGTGCCGGGGGCGTAGCGGTCGTGCTCACCGGCGTAGGTGAAGGGATGGAGCTTGTCGTAGTGGGCCAGCGTCCCCTGCGGGCCGGCGAGCAGGAAGCGGTTCACGGCCCGGGCCCCGGGAGCGGCGAGATCGGTGCCGGCCGGCCAGATGGCCACCGACCCGCACAGCCACACCCCTTCGGCGGCGGCCCGGCGCCGGAGGAAGTCGGTGGTGGGGCCATCCTCGGGTTCGGCCACCCGGGCCGGATCCAGAGAGAAGCCGGTGGGGAACATCTCGGTCAGGACGACGAGGCGGGCACCGGCGGCGGCGGCCGAACCCACCAGGGGTTCCACCTGGCGCAGGGTGGCGTCACGGTTCTCCCAGACGATGTCGTGCTGGACGGCGGCGACCTTCATGCCCGCACCCTCAACGCACCCTCGGCGACAAGCTGGGGCCCGAGGCGAGGCCCTTGAGCCGGGCCAGCCCCTCGTCGAGCACCTCGTTGCCCTTCGGGAAGGCGAAGCGCACCAGCGTGCGGGCGGCGCTGCGGTCGTCGTAGAAGACCGACATGGGGACGGCCACCACCCCGACCCGCTCGGGCAGCGAGAGGCAGAACTCGATGCCGTCTACCGCTCCGAGGGGGGCGGCGTCGGTGACGACGAAGAAGGTCCCCTGGGGCGGGAAGACGGTGAACCCCACCTCGGCCAGGCCGGCGCACAGGCGGTCGCGCTTGGCCCGAAGGTCGGCGACGATCCCGGCGTAGAACTCGTCGGGGAGGGCAAGGGCCACGGCGGCGGCGTGCTGGAGGGGCGTCCCCCCGTGGAAGGTGAGGTACTGCTTGGCGACATGGGCGGCGGCCACCAACGCCGGCGGGCCCGTCACCCAGCCGATCTTCCAACCGGTGAAGGAGAACGTCTTGCCGTGGGAGGAGACGGTGAGGGTGCGCTCCGCCATCCCGGGCAGGGTGGCCAGCGGGATGTGGCGGCCGTCGAACACGAGGTGCTCGTAGACCTCGTCGGTCACGGCCAGGAGGTCGTGGTCCACGCACACCCGGGCGATGGCGGCCAGCTCCGTCTCGCTCAGCACCCGGCCCGTCGGGTTGTGGGGCGAATTGATGAGCACCAGGCGGGTGGCGGGGCTCACGGCCCGGGCCAGGGCGTCGGCATCGAGGACGAAGTCGGGGGCCTCGAGGCGCACCACCCGGCGCGTGGCACCGGCCAGGGAGACGCAGGCGGCGTAGGAGTCGTACCAGGGCTCGAGGGTGATGACCTCGTCACCCGGCTCGCACAGGGCGAGGACGGAGGCGGCGATCCCCTCGGTGGCGCCGAAGGTGATGGCGACCTGGGTGTCGGGATCGAGGTCGATCCCGTAGAAGCGCCGCTGGTGCTCGGCCACGGCGGCACGGAGCTGGAGGACGCCGGGCCCGGCGGCGTACTGGTTGTGCCCGCCCCGCAGGGCGGCCACCGCCGCCTCCACCACTTCGGCGGGCCCGTCGGTGTCGGGGAAGCCCTGCCCGAGGTTGACCGCCCCCGTCCGCAGGGCCAGCGCCGACATCTCCGTGAAGATGGTGGACGTGAACGGCGCCAGCCGGGAGGTCAGGATTCGGTCGGGCATGCCTTAGTTGTAGCGAGCGAGCCTCACACCGTCGAGGAAACCAAGAAGACCGCGCGGGGGCGCTTCCGTGGAAAGTGCCCCCGTCGCATCGGTCATAGCCTCCTGGTTGCTGAGACCTGGGAGGTTGCCATGGCCGATTACGCGACCTTACTGCGGGACCACGTGACGCTCACGTGCCGGTCGATCGATCTACCGGTTCGCGCAGAAGAACGGGATCCCGGTGGTGCACTTCGCCAAGGGCGAGGACAAAGAGGAAGTGGCCCGCCCGCTGATCGACGCCGCGGCCAGGGAGGGCGGCGAGGGGAAGGTGGTGCTGATCGGGATCGCCCAGGAGAAGGCGTCGGTGTGGCGGTCGTCTGGGAGGCCGCCGGCCGGGCCGGCCCCGTGCGCGGCGCGTTCCACCACTGACCAGAGCGCCGGCGCCGCCTGACCCCGGCGGCGGCTAAGCCGAAGCCCGGCCGCTTGTAGTAGTATCAGGCAACATGATGACCGTTCCGGAAGCGGCACGACGGGCCGGCCGTGACGCCGAGACGATCCGCCGGTGGATCCGTTCGGGCAAGCTTGCGGCGCAACGCATCGGGACGCAGCACCTCATCGACGAAGCCGATCTGGAGACACTCCTGGCCGACGGAGTGTCACTGCCCGTCCCCGACCCGTGGCGGAACTTCGGCTCCGGTCGCCCCGCGCCCGACTGGGTCGCCGCCATGGCACGGTCGCGGCGCGGTCGTTGATGCTGGTGGTCGACGCCACCGTGGCGCTGAGCGCCTCGGTGGTCGAGGACGGCTTCGACGAGCTGGCCCTCCACCAGCCGCTGGTGGCCCCCGCCCTCATGTGGTCCGAAGCCCGCTCGGCCCTCCACGAGCTGACGTGGCGAGGCGAGGTCGACCCCGTCGACGCCGAAGCGACGCGCGCCAGGCTGGAGTCCAGCCCCGTCCGCCGCCGCCACCACCCGAAGCTCGGTGTCGAGGCCTGGCGGGTGGCTGACATGCTCGGCTGGGCGAAGACCTACGACGCCGAGTACGTCGCCCTCGCCCGCCTCCTGCGCTGTCGGGTGGTGACGCTCGACTCCCGGCTTCACCGCGGCGCCGCCCGGCTCGGCTGCGTGGTGGCCCCGAGCGAGCTCTGAGCCGCCGTCCTCCGATCGCCCAAGGGACCGGAGTGGTACCGCCCTTGGTCAAGGCAGCACCCGGATGGCGCAGCGAGGCCGGGCGGCTCCGGCCAGGCTGGCGTCACCGGTGACGAGCTCGCAGCCGAAGCAGCCGGAACTGGACCACCGCGCTCAGGGGCGCCGACGAAGGGGCTTGCACCTGACGTGGCGTCAGGTCGTACGGTTCCCACATGGGACCGAGCGCGCCGACCGACACGGCCGGAGGATCGGTGAGCTGGCCCCGGCCGGTCTCACCGTCCGTACGCTGCACTACTACGACCAGGTCGGTCTCCTCGTGGCCTCGACCCGGAGCGGCTCTGGCCACCGGCTCTGCTCCGACACCGGCGTCGACCGCCTGTACCGCATCTGGATCTCTGGCACCGAACCGGCCTCCCGGCGCTGACCAAGGCCGTCGGCCACCCCGATGCGCGCCAGCACCTGCGCGGGGGCATCCGTGCCGCCTCGCTGATGTTCGCCGCCGAGCGGGACATCTACCGGGTTCTGTTCTCGATGGCGCAGCTCGACCCCGACTCCATCGGTGGCGCTATCGAGAAGATGGAGACTGGGCGCAGCGGGGGCATGGCGCACCTGCTGTGGGTGCTGACCAGCTTCGAGTCCCTCGACCTGTTGATGACCGGTCGCGGGCTGTCGTTCGATCAGACCGTCGACATGCTGGTCACTGTGGCCGAGCGCACGCTCTGCCGTTGAGCGAGCCGTCAGCCGCTTCGCCAGTCAGATCCGGGCTCGGCCGATCACACCACTCAAGCAGCAGCAACGGTGTCATCGAACTCCTCGGAGGGAAGGTCGTCACGGTGGCGTGGCCGACCGTCCGGGGCGATCGAGTCCGGGAGATCCACGCCATCGGGAACCCCGCCAAGCTCGCCCTCCTTGCCCGCCCCTCGCCGTGTCCGGCCGCGATGGCGCGCCGGGGGATCGTCATGAAGGGCCGGTCCGGGTCCGCTGGTAGAACGCCGAGACCTTCGCCCGATTACCGCATCCGGCCATGTCACACCAGCGTCTGAGTCCGTTTCGGCTCGTGTCGTAGAACAGGATCACGCAGTCGGGGTTGGCGCAGCGCCGGACGCGGAGCCGGTCGAGCTGGAGGGAGCGTGAGGCCGCGGAGGCCAGCTCCACCCGGAGCTGGTCGGCTGCGGTAGGGCCGAGGAGCTGTCCCACCTCGTGTGCTGCCGGGCCCGTCACCGCCAGTCGGACCGGGACTTCACCGACGGCGGTGTCGAGCGCTTGAACGGCACCGGCATCCAGGGCGCTCGGGTCGAGCACGCCGCGAAGGGCCGAGCGGACCCGCAGGCTCCATTCGAACG